>JAFZQQ010000285.1 GCA_017620315.1 Oscillospiraceae bacterium
ACCTTCCCTTTCAGGGAAGGCAAAAAGGAAACTCATTCGTCTGCGCTTCGCGCAGCCACCTTCCCTTTCAGGGAAGGCAAAAAGGAAACTCATCCGTCTGCGCTTCGCGCAGCCACCTTCCCTTTCAGGGAAGGCAATATACAACAAGGAGAGAAAACGCCCATGAACGCAATCGAACTGGCGCGCCGGATGGCGCAGCTCGGCGAAACGCAGGACGCGCTGCGCGCCTATGCCGTCGCGCTGAGCGGCAATCTTACCGCTCGCGAGCAGCTTGAGGCGGCAGTCTTCATCATGAAGAACGGCGGAGACTACAAGATCGCCTATTCCACCTTTGTCGGCCTCTACAACGCGGGGCAGTACAAAAGCGACATCATGCCCATGATGCGCACGGCGTTTCTCGAACCGAATCTCAAGCTTCTTAAAAGCCGCTACGAGCGCAACTGCAAGGCGCTTTCCAAATACCTCTTTATTTCTCGTAAGGATTTTATACCCTTCGATGAGTTGCCGCTCATCTTTTTCCCATATGACGACCACAGCGGCTATGTGCCCTATGATTCTCGGACGGACAGCTTCCGCGGCTTTGTGAATGTGAAAGAGACCGTCATTCACCATTACTTTTTCAAGGATCTTGAAAAGCCAATCCTGGCGAGCGACGTTTACAGCCAGTATGAACTGGAATATTTGAACGACAACGTTCGAAAGAGCGAGTGGATCGGACGTGAGAACCATATCTATCTGCATTATACCGACTGGGCGGAGTTCTGCTCCTATCTCACGGTGCTGACACTCAAGCAGCTTTTGGAAGATCAGAAGTTTATCTTCCTGTTCGGGGACGAGCTTTCGGACTACCCCTATGACTTCAAGGAGCGTTACGGAGTCGATTACAGCCAATATCCCGTCAAGCCGATTGGAATCCGCGAGGTCAATAAGCTGATCTGGCACACACAGCTTTCCAGCGACAACGGCGGCGACTTCTTCAACGAGGTTTTTGACTACCATCCAAACCTTCTTTGCTTTACATCAGTTATCTTTGACACGATAATGAAAGTCTCGGGAGACCTAATCAATCAGCTGCGGGAGCGCAAGGCAAAAAATGAATTGGGTTCGGCAACTATTGATTTCGATACCATCGGGACGGTTCACTTCGGCAATGAGCTTTGTACCCTGACAAATCCGACCTATAAGGATGTGCTGGTGGCATGCTATCTCTCATTGAATGAGCAAAACGACGGACTGGATTTGAACAGTCGTATCGCGCCCGCGCTCTTCTTCCAGCCGCATTTCTATAATTTGGAGTATTCTGTCGATATTGACGAGAATGGGAATTCTGTTTTGACCTCCGACAAACTGGACGAAATAATGGAATCCCCAATCTTTCGCGATTTTAAGTATATAAAGACCTTTACGCCGATGCGACGCTTCACGACTGCTTATGCCGCTACGCTGCGATATATGGTTGGGACAAACCGCGCACTGGAGCAGCGTGGAGCGAGAACCGGAAAATGGGAGACCATCAGCGATGTTGCCACAAGCTACGCTGTAAACCGCAGCTTTATGCGCGATCCGGACAGCCGCCTTTACCGCGACGCGGTAATTGTGCGGTTTGAAGACGGAAAGCTGAACCCAAAAGCGACCTTTACCAAGCTTGCTGAGTTTCTGGATATCCCATATACAGAAAGCATGACCTACTGCTCACAAATGGGCAAGCACGACGTTGAGACCGCAGCGGGCAACGCAATCGGCTTTGATCCGGTCACGGTATACCGTACCTATGACGAGTTTGTGGATGACGCGGATCGTTGTTACATTGAATTTTTCCTGCGCGACGCGTATGAGTTTTACGGTTATGATTTCCACTACTATGACGGCAAGCCTGTGGATGTGGAGCGCATAAAAGAGTGGCTGGTCGAGTTCAAGAAGCTGGATCACTACGTCGAGGTTACCTGGCGAAATGCCTTGCGCGAAACGGAAAATGAGGATGGGACGCAGACAAGCGAGGAAGAGGCGGAAAATCTTTTAACGGTTGTTATGTACAACCTTATGATGAATCGTCTGCGCCTCTCCGAAAAACTCTTGAAGGGATTGAACTTCCTCAACAAGCGCAACCAGCCGCTTTCGATGATACCACTGCTGCAGCCCGACCCAGAGCTGCTTGACCAGCCGATCTATCACTGAGGAGGATGTTTACCATGAAAACAGGAACCGTTTACTTTTTCACAGGGCTTTCCGGCGCGGGAAAGACCACGCTCGGCGGCGAGTTTTACCGCAGAATGAAGGCGCGCAAAAACGACGTTGTGCTGCTCGACGGCGACCAGATCCGCGTTGTGTACGGCTCGGACTTCGGATATTCCACCGCCGAGCGCAAAAAGGCCGCGGGTTACGATATCCGCCTGTGCAAGGTGCTGTCCGATCAGGGCATCGATGTGGTCTACTGTGCCATCTCGATGTATGACGAGGTGCGCGACTGGAACCGCGCGAATATCCCCAACTATAAGGAGATCTACGTCAAGGTCAAAATGGAGACGCTTTACAAGCGCGACCAGAAGGGGCTTTATTCCGGCAAGGTGCCGGAGGTCGTTGGCGTCGACCTGCCGTGGGACGAGCCGAAGACGCCGGATTTTGTCATCGAGAACGACGGACAGGAGACGCCCAAGTATATCGTCGACCGGGTGGAAAAGCAGCTTGGCCTGTGCTGAGGACCGGAATATGAAAACGGTTTATACCTGCTTTTGCACCGATGTGATCCACGAGGGGCATTTGAATATCATAAACGAGGCGAAGAAGCTCGGCTCGGTGACGGTCGGCGTGCTTGCCGACGCCGCGAGCATTCGCTATAACCGCTTTCCGCTGGTCAGCCTTGAGGATCGTGTCAAGATGGCGGAGGCGATACCCGGCGTCGACCATGTTGTCATACAAAACGAGATCATGTATGACGAGGTCTTTGCACAGCTTCACCCGGACTATATCGTTCACGGCGACAACTGGGAGCTGCCCTCCATGCAGGCGATACGCCGCAATATTATCAAGCTGACCGAGCAATACGGCGGAGAGCTGGTGGAGATCCCGTATACGCAGAACGACGCGGTTCAGAAGAACGACCGGCAAATGATCGAGAAGCTTGCCATGCCGGAATTCCGCCGCGGACGCCTGCGCAAGCTGCTGAAAATGGTGCCGATCGTCAAGACCATCGAGGTACACAGCGGACTGACCGGGCTGCTGGCGGAGAAGACGGTCGTGGTCGACGGTGAGGTGATCGACCAGTTTGACTGCATGTGGATATCCTCCCTTTGCGACAGTACCGAGAAGGGAAAGCCCGATATCGAGCTTGTGGATATGACCAGCCGCTTCCGCACGATAGAAGACGTTATGGAGGTCACGACAAAGCCCATCATCTTTGACGGCGATACCGGCGGGCTGACAGAGCACTTTGTCTATACTGTACGTTCTTTGGAACGCATGGGGGTCAGCGCGGTGATCATCGAGGACAAGACGGGGCTGAAAAAGAACAGCCTGTTCGGGACGGAGGTCGTTCAGACGCAGGCGAGCATTGAGGACTTTTCCGCAAAAATAGCGGCAGGGAAAAAAGCGCAGCTCTCTGACGATTTTATGATCATTGCCCGAATTGAGAGCTTGATACTTGAGCACGGAATGGAGGACGCCCTTAACCGTGCGCGTGCGTTTGTCGCCGCGGGGGCCGACGGGGTCATGATCCACAGCAGAAGAAAGGAGCCCGACGAGGTTTTGGAATTCTGCGACAAGTTCCGGTCGGAAAACAAACATACGCCCATTGTTGTTGTGCCCAGTTCTTACAATTCCGTTTCGGAGGAAGAGCTTGCCGCACACGGGGCTAATATTTGCATTTACGCCAACCAACTGCTTCGGGCTGCTTTCCCGGCAATGGAGAACGCGGCGAAGAGCATTTTGAAGCATCACAGAGCAAAAGAGATAGACAGCGAGCTTATGCCGATCAAGGATATCATTACACTGATCGACGAGCTGTGACAAAAGAGGAACAGTATGTACGCCATCCTTTCGGATATCCATGGCAACCTTTTTGCGCTGGAAGCGGTTGCCCGGGATATGGAACGCTTTGCGGTCGAAGGCATAATTTTGCTGGGCGATCTGATCGATTACGGTATGCAGTCGAATGAGGCCGTGGAGTTTATCGAATCAAAATGGGAAGATAAGCTCGTTTGCAATCTTTGGGGCAATCACGAGCGGGCGATCCTTACCCCGGACTTTACGCGCTTTTCAAGTCAGCGAGGCGTTGAGAGCGCAAAGCATACCGCGACTGTGCTCACTGAGAAAACGCGGCGATATCTGTGCGATTGCCTTGTCCGCGAGGGGCACACGGAGCTTGTGCTTGCGGGAAGACGTGTTCTTGCGGTGCATGGCTCGCAGGAGGACGTTTATTGGAAGGCGATAGCTCCGGGAAATCTTCGGGGGGATTACTGCGGTTATGATCTTGTCCTTTCCGGGCATTCGCACTATTCGCATTTTTTCCAGACGTTTTACGAGACGGAGGATCCGGACAGACGAAACCGCCATGCAACGTTTTTCATCAATCCCGGCTCGGTCGGGCAGCCGCGGAACCATAATCCGGCGGCGCAGTATGCGCTTCTTGATCCGGCAACAATGAGCGTGGATCTGCGTGCGGTCGAGTATGACGTTTCCACTGCGATGTTGCTTTTCGACGGGAGTGTGGATGATTTTTACCGGGCGCGGCTCAAATACGGCGTGTAACAGGGAGGGGAGCAGACGGTGAACAGACTGTATGTGATCAGCGGTGTAGCGGGGATGACAGGCAATGAGCTGGTCAGACAGATACTGACAGACGATTCGCGGGATCATGTGGTCGGTTTTGATAATTTTTTTGCATCTTCGATCGAAACGGTCAAAGACCGAATCGACGATGAACGATTTGATTTTTTTGAGTACGACTTGAACCGTCGGGATCAAATGGAGCAAATTGAACGCATAGTTCTCTCCAAAAGGGGGGGGGTTGATGAGACGGTTTATATTAATTGCGCCGCGGTGGTCCACACAGAGCATTTTTACCATGTCTATGAGACCTTTGAAACAAATGTCGAGGGAATGAACGGGTTCCTTCAGCAGGCAGTCCGTGTCGGGGCTGAGAAGTTTATCAACTGCTCGACCTCCGAGGTCTATTCCATGAACTCCTGGAACGAAAACGGCGGCGTCCGGGAGGACGATTATATCACAATGGCGGATGCCGAACACAGCCAACGGACAAGCTATGCGACAGGAAAGCTGCTCACCGAGTTTTTTATAAAGGACGCAGTGGACGCGGGAAAGATCAAGGGCTGTTCCATCCGTTTCGCGAATGTATACAGCCGAAACGAGCGGTTTGCGAAACACATCATCCCATATATCATCAACAGCCTGAAAAAGGACGGAAAGGTCGTGCTGCTGGAAAACAGCAAGAAAAATCGGCGCACTTTCCTGAATAACTATGACAGCTGCAGTGCGGTTCTTGCGCTGGTCAACACGGACAGCGCTCTGGATGGAACGATCTACAACGTGGCGACGGATGAGGAGATATCCATTATCGAGCTTGCCAAACTCTGCGCACGCAAGATGGGTATCGATTCCCCGGTTATTGAGTTTTCCGGATACCGGGAGTCCGATCCCGAACGCCGCTTGCTGTCCACGGAAAAGATACGCTCGCGCACTGGCTGGCGCGCGAACGTGAGCCTTGACAAGGGGCTTGGCGAATGTATCAGGAACTATCTTCGGGAAGGTGAAGCATGAAAACTGCCATCATCACTGTCGCGGGAATATCAAGCCGGTTCAACCGGGGGATCGCGGAAGAGAATAAAGTGCTGAAGGCAATCTACAGTGAGGGCGGAAGAAAGGATACACTGCTTTATCATCTGCTGAAGAACTGTGCCTATGCGGACAGCATTGTTCTGGTGGGAGGATACAGGTTTTCTGCGCTTACGGAGTATGTAGAAACACTTCGCGCCGAGTTCCCGCAGGTCGTAACGGTGTTTAATGAGCATTATGCGGAGCTTGGCTCCGGCTACAGCCTTTATCTCGGCGTAAAAGAGGCGCTGCGTCTGAATGCGGATGAGGCGCTGTTTGCGGAGGGCGATCTGGATGTTGACCGGGAGTCGTTCGCTGAGGCTGCTGCATCATCGAGAGCCGTGCTTACCTATACGAATGAACCGATTTATGCGAATAAGGCGGTCGTCCTCTATGAGAATGGGGAGGGACGGTATAAATATGCCTTCAACAGCGCGCATGGTCTGTTGACGATAGATGAACCGTTTTCCTGTATCCTGAATTCCGGACAGATTTGGAAGTTTACGGATATGGAGGCGCTGGACGAAGCGAGCGAGCTGTTCTTCCACGAAGAAAGAGAAGATACCAACCTGGCTATAATCCGGCGATACGTTGACAACCTTTCCCAGGATGACGTGAAGCTGGTCCGGCTGAAGCAATGGACAAACTGCAATACAAGAGATGACTACCGGCTTATAATGAACAGATGGAGGAGTGAACAGTGAAATCGCTGCAAGAGAGACTGACCTGCGTCGAAAAACATGTCAAGGCGCATAATATCACTGTGATGATCATCGGACTGGGCAGCGTGGGTACGTATCTGCTGGATTATATCGTCAGCAGAAACGACGAGGATATCAGAATTGTTGTCGTGGGGCGAAACCACGAAAAGATGGAAAAGAACGTAAATATCGTTCGCGTTGCCGCACTGATCCGTGGGCTTAACAGAACCCATATTGAGATCGAGGCGGATGTCGATTTGAACGATATCTCTGCGATACAAGCCGCTGTTGATAAGTATAGGCCGGATTTTATTGTGAATTCGAGCCGTGCATATCCGGGATTGAAATATGGCAGCATCAGCTGGTCGAACGTCAGGGCATATGGAATCTGGACGCCGCTTGCGATACGCTTTACAAAGAATGTGATGGAGGCGTGCGAACGTGCGGATACGGACGCGTTGGTCATTAACACATCATATTCCGATGCGGTGATTCCATGGCTCAAGAGCGCTGGCAAGCCGTATCCGGACTTCGGAAGCGGAAATATGAACCATCTTGTGCCGAGAATTCGGTTTGCTGTTGCGGAGATGCTTAACGTAAAGGATTTTTGGAATGTAGATGTGGTGTTTGCCGCCGGGCATTTCCATGACGTTTGTATCAGCAAGGAGGGGCAGACCGAGGGAGTATATTTGCCGCTTGCCGTATACTACCGAGGCGAGGAACAGAAACTCGAACAAAGCGAGATATTCCGCAGATGCAAGATCGCTATGCCGGTCGATGCTCAGCGCAATATGATGAATGCGTCCAGCAACTATCAGATAATCGACGCTGTAATCAATGCGATACGAACAGGCAAGGAGCAACGTGTGTTTTCGCCCGGCGTCTTCGGAGAAATCGGCGGATATCCCGTACGGATAGGCTATAAGGACAGCGCACTCGACGCTTGGATCGACGAATCCGTGTTCAGCTTCGAGACGATGAACAAGGCGGACAGGGCGTCTATGGCTCTGGACGGTATCGAGGATGTAACCGACGGTACGCTGATATATACGGACGCGTTGATTGCAAAAGCGAAGAAAGCATTTGGCGTTGAACTGCCAAAACGTGTGGCGTTCAACGAGATCGATGAAACGGCGGGCTTTATTATCGACAAGATCATAACACCGCAGTTGTCAAAGCAGTGAGGGCGCAATGGACGTAAAACGCTTTATTGCCCTTCTGGACGCCGGGTTTTACACCGGCGTGCCGGACAGCCTGCTCAAGCCGCTGTGCGACTGCCTGCTGGACGAGTTAGGCGAGGACCCGCGCAGGCATGTTATCGCCGCGAACGAGGGCAACGCCGTCGCGCTTGCCGCGGGATACCATCTCGCAACGGGTAAAACCGCGGCGGTGTATCTGCAAAATTCCGGCGAGGGCAACATCGTAAACCCCCTTGCGTCGCTGTGCAGCGACAAGGTTTACGGCATACCGCTCATTCTGGTCGTCGGTTGGCGCGGCGAGCCGGGAGTGCACGACGAGCCCCAGCACATATATCAGGGCGAGGTGACGCTTCGTCTGCTGGAGGACATGGACGTAAAGACCTTTGTGCTTTCTCCGGATACCTCGGAGGCGGAGGCCGGGGCGGCGCTTGAGGAATTCCGCCCCCTGCTCGCGCAGGGAAAGCAGGTCGCCTTTGTCGTGCGAAAGGGCGCGCTCAGCTATGACCGGAAGGTGAACTACGAAAACGGGAACACAATGCGCAGGGAGGAGATCATCCGGCAGGTGCTCGCCGTAAGCGGGGACGATCCGGTCGTATCCACGACGGGGAAGGCAAGCCGCGAGCTCTTTGAGCTGCGCGAGGCGTCGGGCGAGGGCCACGGACGCGACTTTCTGACCGTCGGCTCGATGGGGCACAGCTCGTCCATCGCACTTGGCATAGCTTTGCAAAGACCGGATAAACGGGTATGGATCGTCGACGGCGACGGCGCGGCGCTGATGCACATGGGCGCTATGGCGGTCATCGGAGCGATAAAGCCGAAAAATATAGTGCACATCATCATCAACAACGGCGCGCACGAGTCGGTCGGCGGGCAGCCTACGGCCGCGGCGCAGCTGGATCTCGTTCAAATAGCCAGAGGCTGCGGCTATCCGTGCGCCGAGTCGGTCTCTGACCCCGAAGGTCTTTCCGCCGCGCTGGCGGCAGCGAGGGACGGCGACAGACTGACGCTTATAGAGGCAAAATGCGCCATCGGTGCGAGGAGCGACCTCGGCCGCCCAACGACGACGGCGAAGGAAAATAAAGAAAGCTTTATGGAACACCTGAGAGCGGGCCGGTGACCGCGCGATCACGACACACAGGAGGGCTTAGCCATGCGTATCAAAAACAACATAGACTCAATGAGGTCCTACAGAAACTACAGCACAAACAACAAGGGGCTATCAAAGGATCTTGAAAAGCTCTCCACGGGCTACAAGATCAACCGCTCCGCGGACGACGCCGCGGGGCTGGCGATATCCGAGAAGATGCGGGCGCAGATCACGGGTATCGAGGGGGCGGTCAAGAACGCGAAGGACGGCATAAGCCTTGTCCAGACCGCCGAGGGCGCGCTGACGGAGGTCCACGGCATCCTTGACCGTATGACAAGCCTTGCCGAGCAGTCTGCCAACGGGACTTACGACAACGAGGTCGACCGTGCGCAGCTGCAAAAGGAGGTCGAGTCTCTCAAAAGCGAGGTCGACCGCATTGCCGATTCGTCCAACTATAACGGCATCAAGCTGCTCGACGGCTCGCTCAACGGCGGCGCGGTTTCGCTCGGCGGCGTCAGCCTTGAGGGGCGCAACGTCTCACATACGCAGGCGGGGAGCCTGAAGACAGGTGTTCTTCTGACCGATTTCAGTGCCATAGACCCCGTGAATGCATCGATCGACTATATCAGGCTGGACGGCAAAACGGTCGAGATCAATTATGCCGACAACAAAGATGCACGCGAGCTTGCAGGCTTTCTCAAGAACAATCTGAACACCGTGACGCCTGACGAGGTGCTTGAAACGGTCGCTGAGAAATTCGAGAAGATCATTAACGAGTCGGCGACCGCACAGGGCGTCAACGCCTCGGTGAAGGTGCGCGTTGAGGCGGTGAACGGAAAACTGGTTTTCGAGAGCGCGAACAAGACTCCCGCCTCGGAGTTTTCGTACATCGGAAACAATGCGACCGACGAAAACGACGCGAAAAACGGAGTGATGCACTCGCTGCTGGAGGGCAGCACGGGTCAGGCGAACCACGCGGTGCTCGGCCCCTCGCAGAACACCTATGACGGAAATAAAGTCGATACGGCGGACAAGTTCCATATGACGATAAACGGCGTGTCCGTGGGCGTTTCCGTGCCCTCGGCCATAAATGACGGCGAAGCGATGAGCAGCGCCGCCGCCAAGCTTACCACCGCGGTACAAAACGCCGTAGGCGATTACAACAGCGCAAGAGGACTCAGCGAGGGCGTATATGACGAAAAATCCGGGCTTACCGGACTTACGAAAAATGAATTTACGGTAAAAGAAGGGGATAACGGAAACTTCCAGGTCTTGTATTCCGGGAAGGAACCGGTAGAATTCAGCTTTTCCGATGTCGGCGAGAGAACGGTCGCCCAGGGCCTCGGCCTTGCGACCGGAGGCAGCTCCGGCGGAGCCGGCGCGCTGTCGCTCCAGATCGGCGACACAGCGGAGGATTACAATAGCGTGTGGGTCTCGGTCGAGGATATGCACACGACTGCGCTGGGCATCAAGAGCGTGGACGTCAGCACGCAGAACGGCGCATCCGAAGCGATGAAGTCGATCAAGGAAGCAATCAACAAGGTCTCCGACGCACGCGGCGGTCTCGGCGCGCTGCAGAACAAGCTTGAGCATACGATCGGCAACCTCGGGGTCATGCGAGAGAACATCCAGAACGCCGAATCGCTGATCCGTGACACTGACGTTGCCGAGCAGATGATGAGCTATACAAAGAACAACATCCTCAATCAGAGCGCGCAGGCGATGCTTGCGCAGGCAAACCAGCTGCCGCAGGGCGTGATGCAGCTGCTTCAGGGATAATGCTATACCTCCCGCGCCTCGCATGG
>JAFZQQ010000286.1 GCA_017620315.1 Oscillospiraceae bacterium
CGGCCCCGCCGCGAAGCAGCCGTTTTCTCCGCTGAACAGCCACGGCAGTTTCATCTCAAGCGCGATCTCCCGATCCTCCGTATCGATTCCATATCGCTCCATGAGCGCGGCAAGAGCAGTATAGGAACAGGAAGCCCGAAAGTGCATATATTTCACAAAAACGACCCTCTTTCCAGCATTATGGCATTAGTATAGAAAATAAAAATCCGAAAAACAAGGCTTGTAATCTGCTGCCGCCTTAAGTATAATATTATTTGAAAATATGGCTAAACGGGCGCGATTCGTAGTTGCGCCGTTTATCGGTACAGATCAATACATTAGCAACGGCAGATTGGCTCAAGACGACAAATTGAGGGGTAAGCATCGCTTTGATGTTTGCCCCTCGATTTTGATTATTTTGATTATAGTATAACATCAACCGTCCACGACTTTTTTGTGCAGCCGTTCCATTGCCTCCCTGCCGAGAAACGGCTGCAAGCATTCAAGACCGATGAGGTAGTCGCTCAGCGTAATACACTCCAGCTTGTCGGCGAGACGGCAAAGCGCGTCCGACGACAGAAACGGGGCGACGGCGTCCAGCACGATCAGGCTTTCGGGGACGACCCGCTCGGACAGCCGGTCCATCGTCTCCGTGGAAAGGTACGGCCCCAGCGCCGACAGCAGCCCGACGTCCAGCTCAAAATCATCGAAGCTTTCCAGCTTCTCGATCCATTTGGCGCACATTTCGTTGGTGACGAAAGGCGACAGCTCGATCACCTCACCAACGTGGGTGGGAGACAGGTTTTTTCCGATCTCCTCGATCAAATCACCGTCAATGAACGGGGCGAGCTGAACAAGCGTCGCCAAGTCGCGTATAGCGGAACGCTGCGAGCGGACTGCCTCCATAAGCTGCTCGGGCGGCAGCATGGGGGCACCCGCGGCGACGGCTTCGATCGGCGCATCTTTGAGCGTGTCGGGGTCGGAGAGAATTATCTCCGCAAGCTCCCGGTCCTGTGACGCGCCAATCAGCTCGTAAAGATCCAGCTCCAGAAGCTCGCATAGAGTGGAGAGGTTTGCAATATCGGGAAGGGATGTCCCGCGCTCCCAGTTGGAGACGGCCTGGTAAGTGACGCCGAGTTGGTCGGCGAGGGCGCTTTGCGTAAGGTTCTTTTTGATCCGCGCTTCCTTGAGCATGCGGGAGACGTGATCGACATCAAACATGAGTTGTTCCTCCGAATCCATTTGTTTTTGCCGGCGTCCTCATACTAAACGCGCCTCGCCCCAAAGTCAATCAAGCAGTGCTTGAGCGCGGGCGAAGGAAAGTGAATCAGTATAGCCTCACTCCAAGTTCAGCTTATAAAAATGAGCATCAAAATAGGTTTCTTCTCCCCATTTTTATAGCGCGTTTTTCTGTCCTCTGAAAACCCAAATTTATGAAGAAGCGCAATCGACACAAGATTGATATCTGCCACTTCTCCCGTGATGGACTTGCCGCCTTCCGCCTTGACCCAGCGAATTATGGCATCAACCACTTCGGTTCCGAGTCCTTCCTTCCAATGGCCTTTTGCGATGCAGTACCCGATATCGTAATTCCCGTTTTCGGGGAATATGCAACAGGTACCGACAGGCGTACCGTCCTCTTTCCATTCAGCAACCAGATAATATCCCTCTGGGTTGTCTTCCATCTCATCGACGCACTTGAGATACGCTTCATCCATGTTCTCACGGATGGGGTCGCTCATATACTTCCCGTTTTCTTTGTCTCCCCATAAAGACAGCGTAAAGTCTTTATCGGATTTTTGCCAGGAACGAATCGTCAATCTTGGCGTTTCCATGTTTTTGACAAGAAGCATTGTGTATTGTTCTCCTTAGAAAACTGATCTGTTACTGCCTGCTGCGACTATAACACATCATATACCTTTAATCAAGGAATTGGTGAAAGTAGCGAAGTCAAATGGCAACAACACTTAGGACAACAGGAATTTTGCAGAAAGGTACTTGATAATACGAATAATGTCCGCTATAATAAATACGCACAAGGATGGTTGCAAGCCTTTTGTTATCACGCGTGATAACAATTTGATAACATATCCCCGAAACAAGAGCTGACCGATTTTGAATTCGGTCAGCTCTTGTTTGCTGCACGGCTCCAACAGCGGTATGCCTCGCTGGACGCCTCCAACGACCGGCTGGTGGAGGAAAATACCGGGCTGAAACAGGTCGCGGCGGATTACGATACCCTGTGCCGGGGCTATGGCGCGGACAGGGTGGAGGAACAGGTCAAGGCGATCCGGGAGCGTGAAGAGGAGCAGAAACGGCTGCGGCGGATGCAGCGGCAGAGGCATAGCATCGGGGGCACGGTGAAAGTGTGCGTAGCAGGACAATGATTGAAGGAACAGTTGCAACTGTAAGAATTCCCTCTTGACAAATGCACCAAAACGTGTATACTCTGTATATGCTCTGAATGGAGCATATACAGAAGGAGGATAGTTATGGATTCTACAGAAAAAGTATCGGTCAACATGAACGTAGGCACGCTGTCTCAAATTGATCTTTTGGTTGACTTGGGCTATTACTCAAATCGCAGCGACTTTATCAACCAGTCGACGAGGCAGGCATTAGAACAGAAGCGTTCCATTATCGAGGCAGAGACACAGCGGCATCGATCCTATGATGATGTCTGGTTTACAGGCATTTACGTCTTCGCAGAGGAACAGTTTCTTCGCGCGCAAGAATCCGGGAAAAAAATCAAGGTCAAGGGCTACGGATTGGCTGTGATCGACGAGAAATTGGATGATCTGGCCATAAATACCATAGAAGAAATCAATGTCAAGGGAAAGGTCGTTTGTTCTGCTCGAGTTAAGAAACACCTGGGATTATACTAATGCGTGAATTTCCAAGCATGGAGGCCATAAATGGGAATGGGACAGTTTCAAAAGGAAGAAAAAAGCAACGCAATACTGAGTATCGCGGAAAGCATCATGGGAACCGAGGGCATCGAGAGCATTGCCAGGATCTGTGAACGATATGGCGAGGAAGAGGATGCTGTTCGGGAATATGACGTCTATAAGATAAAGACCGGGACCGGATAACAAGCCGCATTGGGGATAGCTATTCAACATCTCTTGCGGTATGGTGTGTTGCTGCAAAGGAGGCGATACTACATGGCAAAACGCAGAGCAAGCGGCGAGGGCAGCATCCGCAAGCGCAGCGACGGGCGCTGGGAAGGGCGTTACGTCGCCGGACACGACGCGAACGGCAAGCCCATCCGCAAGAATGTCCTCGGCAAAACACAGACCGAGGCAAGGGACAAGCTGAAACGCGCCATCGCCGAAGCAGAAATGCTGGATGTCGGCAAGGCGGACGAATATACGGTCGGCGCGTGGGTGGAGCTGTGGTACGAGCTGTACTCCAAGCCAAACATACGCGAAAGCACCCAACGCTACTACCGGCGCTTCATCGACCGGCACGTCATCCCTATGCTTGGAAACGTGAAGCTGTCGAAGCTCACGGCGCGGCAGATTCAGAAAATGTATAACGACGTGCGCCAGCACGGGCGCATCCGCGAGTGCCAGAAGGAGAAGAACCCCGGCATGAGCGACTCCTACGTCCACGGGCTGCACATGATGATGCACAACTGTCTGAACCGCGCGGTGAAGGAACATCTCATCCTCCGCAATCCAACGGAAGACTGCATCCCGCCGAAGGTGCAGCGGAAAGAAATGAAGGTGCTGCGGATTGAAGACGTCGGCGCATACCTCAAGGCGGCGGAGGAATACGGCGTTCTGCCGATGTTCTTTCTGGAACTGAGCACGGGGCTTCGCAAGGGCGAACTGACCGCCCTGCTCTGGGAGGATGTGGATGTCGAGGCAAAGACCATCTCCGTGAATAAGCAGGCGGTCGGCGTCAAGGGCGGCGGCGTGAAGATCGCCCGTCCCAAGACCGAAACGTCAGTGAGGCGGGTGTCCATCTCGCAGGAGGCGCTGAATCATCTGCTCGCCGAGCACGCCAAGCATCCGGACAGCCCGTACCTGTTCGCCTCGCCGCGCACAGGCGAGATGTACCATCCCGACAGCATCGTGAACCTGCATCGGAAGATCCTTAAAAAAGCTGGGCTGGAGCCGGTACGTCTGCACGATCTCCGCCACACGTTCGCAACTTTGGCGCTCCAGAACGGTGTGGACATCAAGACCGTCAGCGGGATGCTCGGCCACTACGACGCGGGCTTCACGCTACGCACCTACACCCACGCGACCGACAGGATGCAGGAGCAGGCAGCGGCGACGATGGGAAACCTGATCTCGCAGGCGATGTAAGTCAGAGCAGCGGCGAGGACGCCAACCGAGCGATCGGCGGCGTCCTCCTCTTTTGTCCAAGCACTGATTTCCGCGACTTTCAAGTTGTGGGTCAGTTGGTGGGTCAGAGGTTGACCCACAAGCTGACCCACTC
>JAFZQQ010000287.1 GCA_017620315.1 Oscillospiraceae bacterium
TGCCGTAGACCACGGACTCGATGAAGTTGTACCCGTTCTGCACGTTCAGTAGCGCAACGCCCAGCACCGCGCAGTTGGTGGTGATAAGCGGCAGATAGATGCCCAGCGCCGTATAGAGCGACGGCATGGATTTCTTGAGGAACATTTCGATGAACTGGACCAGAGCCGCAATGACGAGGATGAACGCGACCGTCTGCATGAACTTGAGGTCGACGCCGAAAATGCTCGTCTCCTTGATGAGGAAATACTTGTTGATCGCGAAAGTCACCGCGGAGGCAATGCCCATAACGAAGGTGACCGCAAGGCCCATGCCGACGGCGGTGTCGGACTTCTTTGAAACGCCGAGGAACGGGCAGATGCCGAGGAACTGAGCGAAGATAAAGTTATTCGTCAGTATCGCGCCGAGCGAAATGGCGAGCAGCGTTGTGATCTGCATTATTCAGCCGCCTCCTTTCCCTTTGCCTCAGCCTTTGCCTTGCTCTTGTTGAGACCCCACTGCATCGCCGCGATAAGCGCACCGAGGCAGAGGAAGCCGCCGACCGGCATGGTGAGGATGCCCGCGGGAGTATAGCCCAGGCGAAGCAGGATGTCCTGATCGAACAGCTTGCCCGCGCCGAGCAGCTCACGCACAAAGCAGAGGATGATGAGCACCGCGGTGTAGCCGATGCCCTGGCAGATGCCGTCGACCGCCGAGGCGCCGACGGAGTTCTTGCTGGCGAAAGCCTCGGCGCGCCCGAGGATGATGCAGTTGACGACGATCAGCGGAATGAACACGCCGAGCGACGCCGCAATATCCGGGAAGAACGCCTGAAGGCTCAGGTCGACCATCGTGACGAAGCCCGCGATGACCACGATAAAGCAGGCGATGCGCACCTCGTCGGGGATGATCTTGCGCAGCAGCGCAATGATGATGTTGGAAAGCGTGAGGATGATCAGCACGGACACGCCCATGCCGATGCCGTTGGTCATCTTGGTCGTGATCGCCATCGTCGAGCACATACCGAGAAGCTGCACCGTGACGGGGTTGTTGGTGATCAGTCCCTCTTTGAACTGTTTACCGAAATTCATAAAGCCTTATCCTCCCTTCTCAGCCCAGGGCTTCCGCGACCGCGAGCGCGGTGTTGACGCCCGTCGTCACGCCCTTGGAGGAGACCGTCGCACCGGAGATCGCCTCGATGTTGCCGCCGACCGTCAGCGAGCCCGCGCCGGACTTGCCGATAAACTGGTCAAGCACGCCGACGCCCGAGGGCAGCGTCTCGTTCTCCATAACGCGGGAGCCGAGACCGGAGGTCTCCTTGTTGTCAACGATCGACACGCCGGTGACCGCGTTGTCGGCGTCCACGCCGACGATCATCTCGATGTCGCCCTGAGAACCGGACGCGACGATCTTGAAGGCGTAGCCGATGTGCTCGCCGCTCTTCTTGACCTCATAGGCCTCGGTGACCTTCGCTCCCTGTGCGGAAGCGGCGTCGGTCATGGCGCCCGTGACGTTCACCGAGGGGAAGTCCGTCGCGTCCGCTGCGACAGCCTTGAGAGCCTTGACGGTGTTTGCGTTGTTGATCTCAAATATCTTGTCCCTTGTGACGGAATCCACGCCGCCGAGCAGCGCCGCCACCACAAGGCAGATCGCGGTCAGCGTTCCGGCGACCTTGAGGATGAATTTGCCTTCGATCTTCATTTCTTCGCCGCCTCCTTTGCCTTAGCCTTCTCCGCCGCGGGATCAACGCCGAAGCGAACCGGCTTGCAGTGCTTGTCGATGATCCACACCGTGCAGTTCATCAGCAGTATGGAGTAGCACACGCCTTCAGGGAACGAACCGAACGTGCGGATGAACACAGTCAGAAGTCCGCAGCCGATGCCGAAGATGATCTGGCCCTTCTTCGTGACCGGGGAGGTGACGTAGTCGGTCGCCATGAAGAACGCGCCGAGCATCAGTCCGCCGCCGAACACGCTGTAGCACATATAGTAGATCGGGTCGTTGCCGTGGTTGAAGATCAGCGCCAGCAGAGCCACCGTGCCGATGTAGGCCACGGGGATATGCCAGGAGATGACCTTGCGGAAGATGAGGTACAGTCCACCGATAAGAAGCATCATCGCGGAGATCTCACCGGCCGAGCCGCCCGTCCAGCCGATAAACATATCGGAAATGCTGAAGTCGGCGGAAAGACCGGCAAAGTCGCTTCCGATCCTTGCCATCGGGGTCGCGGCCGTCACAACGTCGGCCACGCCGCCGAAGAGCGGCGCCTTTTCGCTGGGAGCGATCCAGGTCGTCATGGCGGTGGAATAGCACGCGACCAGCGCCGCGCGGCCCGCGAGCGCGGGGTTCATAAAGTTCTTGCCAAGTCCGCCGTAGAGCTGCTTGACAACGACTACCGCAAAGAAGTTGCCCACAAAATACATCCAGTACGGCAGCGTGACCGGGCATACCATCGCAAGCAAAAGTCCCGTGACGACGGCGCTTAGGTCGCCGATCATCTGCGGCTTTTTAAGCGCCAGACGGTAAAGGTACTCCCAAAGCACCGCGGAGCCGACCGAAACCAGCGCGCCGAGCAGCGCGCGGAAGCCGAAGCGGTAGACAGACCATGCAAGCGCGGGACACAGCGCGATACACACGTCCAGCATGATAGAACGGGTATCCTCATTGTTGCGGATATGCGGGTTCGAGGAAGCAA
>JAFZQQ010000288.1 GCA_017620315.1 Oscillospiraceae bacterium
AGCGTCGTGTCAAAGCGTTCAAACGCGCCGCGCGCGGCACGGTACATCAGCGGGAAGGCGACAACGCCCACCGCGAAGAGCGCTGACCACCACTGCATAATGAGCTTTGTGCCCCACGTTTCAAGCACCCACGCGCCGATCGCATGGTTCGGGCCCAAAACGAGCAGCAGAAGACAGCCCGCGACCGTCGGCGGAAGCACCAGCGGCAGCGTGAGCGCCACGTCCAGCACGCTCTTTACCGCGCGGGGCAGTTTTGCGATATAATACGCCGCCGCCGTGCCGAGAAAGAACACGATAACAGTGGATATCGCGGCAATGCGCAGCGAGTTGAGAAGTGGAAACCAATCCATAGCGCCGCTCCTTAGGAACAGAGTTTTTTCACAGCTATTCATCATATCACACAAGGAATTTCGGCGCAAGCCGAATCAAGCCAAAAGTTTTGGCAGGAAATCACACAAAATATTATGCTGCGGGGCCCTACTATAAATTTTATTAATATAGGTAATTCTTGACAATCAGAGCTTATCGTGATACAGTGTCTATTGTGATAATTTAAATTTGAGGGGGGTATTATGAGGAACGTCGAAAAAGACGAGATCGAGATGGCGGCACGGCGCGAGCTGATGCTGAAAACCGGCTTTCGCGTATTTTCCGAGCGCGCCATCGAGCCGGTCACCATGCAGGACGTGGCGGACGAATGCGGGCTGGGGATAGCGACGCTTTACCGCTATTTCAACACCAAGCTGGTCTTCGTTATCGCCATCGGCGCAAGAAAGTGGGAGGAGTATTTCATCGAGGTCGAAAAGATGTACCGCAAGCGGCACGGCGAGGGCATGAACGCGGCGGAGGAGCTGGAGTTCTTCATCGACTGCATTATCGCGCTCTACACCGATCACAAGGACCTGCTCGCGTTCAACTGCAATCTCGACACCTACGTCCGGCACGAGGGCGCAACGGCGGAGCAGCTTCGCCCCTATTACGACGCGGTGGAGCAATTCGCGAAGAAGTTCCACACGGTCTATGAAAAGGCGCAGAGCGACGCAACGCTCAAGCCCGGATTATCCGAGCGCAAGCTCTTTCTCTCGACGCTGCACATCATGCTCGCCGTCGCCACGAAATACGCGGACGGGCTGCTTGTCCCGGCGGAGGACGCAAACGATCTGACGCAGGAGCTGAACATGCTCAAAAAGCTGCTGCTCGACGCCTATACCAACCGCTGAGGCTATCGTGATACACGGGTCATTCCCCGATCATATAACTTGATGATTCAACAATGTCAGAAACGGAGGAAAGAAATGATGAAGGGCAAGAAAACACTGTCCCTGCTGCTGTGCCTTGTCATGCTGCTCGGCATGCTGCCATCCGAGGCACACGCCAGAGGCGTGACCCCCGGTAAAGGCGCATACTGCATCGATGTCAGAGGCAATTTCTACGATAATTCTTCTTCTCACAAGGTCTATGCCGCCACTGTTGAGATGAGTGCCGGCACGGTTGTCGACGAAGTGGACAATGTGCCGAACAAGATCGTTGTCACCGGCGCGACATATGAGCAGTACTATCCCCTGCCGACGCCGGGCGCGACATATGAGGTCAAGCTTATCGCAAAAAGGCAGAATATAAATGAGGATACAGAGCCCATTCCCATTTCGCAGGGATGCACCTATAACTGCGATATCGAGATCGTAAACCACCAGAATTACATACTGAAGGTGATCCTTTACGATTTCGGCGCGCCGAACTCCGGGGGAAACAAGTACTACAAGAAGATCAACAGCCTCAAGGTGGATGGCAACGTTCAGGTCATACTGGCAAACAGCTCCATCAACGCCGACCGGATAAAAACCAAGAAAAACACTCTGGAGCTCAAAAACGAGAACAGCGACCCCGTCTGCCCGGTGAGCGTTGAATTCACCCCGACGGGCACAGGTCACGCCCAAGCCACTCAAAAACCGTTCGAAAACTGCTCGATCACCCTCGGCAAAAACGCCGAGGTGACGCTGGTCAACCAGGCTTATAAATCGATCACGTTCAGCGGGAACGAGCAGAGCAAGGCAACGCTGAAAAACTATGCATCGGTAGGCAGGGACAAGTTCACCATCAACTCGCCCTGCTCCATCACCCTTGTGGACTCGATGCTGAGGGACGACTGGACCTTCACAAGATCCAGCAGCCTCACGCTGGTCAGGTCGACGGTGCGCGACGAGCTGATCTTTGACGGAAACAAGCAGGACACCGCGTTCAACCTCTCCCTTATCAGCACAGAGCTCAAGGAGAGCATCACGATAAAAAATAAAGCCGCGCTGACGATATCCCTCGCGGGGAAAAACAGCCTGAATACATACGACCCGTACAACGAGAATCCAAGAAGCAGCGGACCGGACGACCTGCGTAATCGTCCGGACATCATGGTCGCGAACGACTCCAGCCTGACCTTCCGCGACGATCCGGACTTCGCGGACGTGGGCTCGCTGGAAATAGGAGCGCCTGCCGTTGACCCCTACAGCGGCAAAACGATACATCTGGAAGATGGCGGGCACTACTACAACGCCGCCATCGGTGGAACGGCGGCTCTTGAGCCCCTGCCGCACGGCGTTATCACCGTGGCAAGCGGCGTCATTACCGCCGGCTCGCAGAGTGGCGGCGCGGCTATCGGCGGCTCAAGCGCCACAGCCGCCGCACCAAAAACTGCGTACAAGCATCTGGAATACACGGGCTCGGCGGCAGCGCTGGAGGTATGTTACCACGATTCGGTAAGCGGTACCTTTTACCGTGTTCCGGGCGACACGCAGTTTGACCCCGAGAAGGGCGGGTATTATCTCACCGAGGAGGACGGACATTATTACGCGTATTCCATCAAATGGGACAGCGAATGGGGACAATATAAGCAAAGCTATGTCTATACGGACGAAATAGACCGGGACGCCTGTACCCCCGGCTTCAGCCCTGACGGTGGAACCGTACACATTTACGGCGGTGTGGTAAACGCCTCCGCCAACTCGGGCGCAGCCGCCATCGGCGGCGGTGTCGGCGGCGACGGCGGTGAATTCGTCATCACTGGCGGCACGGTCAACGCCCAGGCGAGGATGGGCGCTGCGGCGATCGGCGGCGGCTCATGGACGTTCAAGAAGGACAAAAACGGCACGTATGTTTTTGAGGCAAACGCGGCTGTGATCGAGGGCGGCGCGCCCGGCATCATCCGTATCATCGGCGGCTGCGTGGTCAACTGCAAAGCGGAAAACAACTACTACACGCTCGATGGCAAGCCGAAGACCTCAATGTCCCCTCCCGATACGCAGCCAGAATGTTACACGCTCGAAGGCGGCGGATCGATTGACGACAAGGGCTACTTCTATACGCAGGGCTATGTGCTTGGCCCCTCCAGAATGCTTTATGCCAGCGGCGAGGACAAGTCCGTGAAGATCTACGCCCGAAACGGCGTCAGCCCTATAGTTATGCTGACACAGGATGTTTCAAAGCCTTACGTTTATAGCGACAATTTCGACGCCTCGTGGAAAAACTTCCTCCCCATTGACGACGCCTATATCTACGACCCGATTATAGTCCTCGTCGGACGCGAGGACGCCACGGATCCCGAGGATGGCAACGGCAAGGTCATCGGATCGCACTTTATCAGCGACTGGGGCACCAACTACAGCGAGATACCGCTTAAGAACAAGAATTACAAGGTCCGCGGCCAGATAAACCTTCCCGGGTGGGGCGACGATTGGTACTCGGAAAAGAACAGCTCGGTCGAGCTGCCCAAGCAGGTCACGCTTACGCTGCTCAGCGGCTCGGTGATGAACGTCGCCTCGGGCTTCAGGCTCAATGCGAACGAGGGGCAGCTTGTCGTCGAGGACGGCTCGGTCATCAAGGGCAGAGGCATTTGGCCCGGCAAGCCGGCGATCGACCCGAACGACGATCCCAGCCCCGAGGACACCAAGGCGCTGCTCGAGTACCTGAAGGAACTGGCGGAAGAGCAGCATGGCATATCAGATGCCGGCAGCCGTATCGGCTCCGACAAGGGCAGCAAACGCACCATCGTCACCCATCTCGGCATAGTGAAGAATCCGGACGGCGTCCGCTGCATCATCCCCGGCGACAGCTCGGATGAGATCGAGGCGTCTCTGCCGGACGGCTGGGAGCTCGTGACGGTCATCAACGCGGGCTACTGCGGCTTTACATACGATGGGACCGATGATGTTTGGAGACTGCTGATATCCAACAAGAGCACCAACATCTCGCTGGTCGACAACAGTGCGCTGCGCATCAGCCCAAGCTCGAGCATAAACGCTCTGAGCGCCGTGATCAGTGAGGATAAGGATAATGGCGCAGTCACGATCGTTGCGAAGAACGCCAAGCTCGCCTCGCCCGACTATACGATCTTCCAGAGCAAGACCGGCAAGGACCTGGAGCTCATATTCTCGCCTGCGGACGACGAGGAGGAGCTCAACGACGACCTCGCCTTCAGGCTCGGCCTTGACGCGGAGGACAACAAGGCGGTATTCTCGGTGCCGAACTTCCTCGGCAGCTCGTTCAGCCTCAATTCCGTCGCGCCGCTCAAGGACAAGTGCGCCCTGCGCTACGGCGGCGAGCTGAACTTCACAACGCCCTTCGCGGAGTTCGCGGGCGTCAATATCACGCAGCTCCAGATCAACTATGGCGGCAGCGTCGCGCTCGGCGGCATCGCGGGCGGCGGCAAGGTCCAGGTTCCGGAGTTCGGCGGCTTCCCCGTGACCGGAAGCGCGGAAATGAACATCAACACCTTCGGCGGCGAGCAGGAATACTCGCTGAGCGTCGAGCTTGAAACGCCCATCTTCGAGGGCGCGTTCGAGGCGAGCTTCAAGGAGGTTCGCGGCGTCGTACTGCCCGATACGCTGTACGCCGAGCTGGGCGTCGGCGAGGGCGGCATCCCGCTGGTCCCGCCGACGATCATCGGCTATATCCAGGGCGCGGGCCTCGGCTTTGAGGGCCTTGCCGACACCGTGAACATGGACAGCTTCGGCGCGCCGCCCATCCGGCTGAAGATGGCGGCAAAGGGCAGCCTGTTCGACGTGATCAACGGCTGGGTCAGGCTGTCGGTCGGTCCCAGCGGCTTCGACCTCTCCATGACCGACATTGAGATCAAGGGTCTCGAGCTCATAAAGGAATACGGCCTGAGCGCCTCGTGGGACGCCGGAAGGCGCACGATAAAGGGCGTTGATTACTGGGGCATGAGCGCCGACATCCATCAATACCTCGAAATCGCTCTGGGCTATAACGACAACGACATCGTGACCGCAAGAGGCACGGTGGGCTACGGCGGCTTCAGCGGGTACAAGGTCGAAAACACCACGGCGATCGTTATTATCCAGTTCGAGGGATACGGAAGCCTGTACGGTTCCATTCAGATACCGTCGTTCCTAGCCGGCCCGCTTCCCCCGTTTGACATCAA
>JAFZQQ010000021.1 GCA_017620315.1 Oscillospiraceae bacterium
AATCTTTTTCCCCGCCAGCATCTTGTCCTGAATTTTAGAGAACTTCGCGCCGCGCGCTTGCGCAGCTTCCACTTCCTCAGTGTTAGGATCGGCTGCTTTGAACAGGGTCATTACTTCACCGATGCTTAACGTATCCATATCTGCCCGGTCGTTCCACTCTTCCCGCGTTTCCTTTGAAATGGACGAAAGCTGCACCATCTCGCCGGTATCGGGGTTGCGGATCAAGCCGGTTTTGTCCTGCTCGGCCATTCGCGCCTCACGCCCTGCCCAGGCGCGTGCTTTGATCGCGTCCGCCTGTTTTCTCACGCTCGCAACGCTGCCGAAGCTGTAGCCGCTGCTGTCATATACGCCGCCGACTGACATGGAAATACACCCCCTGCGCCGTTTTTCTTCCTGATGTCTTCTACGCCCTGGTGTCGATTTTGTTCTTGGGTTTGCTGCCGCGCCCTGTGTGCCGCGCGTAGGCTTCGTCCAACGCCGCCGACAGGAACAGGATGGAGCCGTCCTTCTTATTTGCGCCGCTCACAAGGCGGGCTTTTGCGTCCACATAGGCTTTATGCGCTTCATCCTTTGTCTTGCAGCCTTGCAGACTCTTTTCAAGCTGTTCCGCCTCTTGCTCCATGCGGTCGGCCATATCCGCAAGCTGCGGGAAGTGCTCGCGGAGGAAGCTCTTTTCCTTGCCGGTGAGCGTTTGTCCGGAAAGCATCTTGTCCTGCAATTTGGTCGCTTTCGCCGCGAGTTTCTTGTTTTCCTCGACTTCCTCGGCATTGGGATCGGCGTCCTTGAACAAGATCATCGCCTCATAGGGGCTGATCGCATTCAGTTCCTCGCGGTCATTCCACCGCTCCCGCGTTTCCTTCGAGATAGACGAAATCTGCACCATCTCGCCAGTGTCCGGATTGCGGATCAAGCCGGTCTTGTCCTGCTCGGCCATTCTCGCCTCTCGCTCCGCCCCGGCGCGCTTTTTGATCGCGTCCGCCTGCTTCCTTATGTCCGCAAGGCTACCGAAGCTGTAATTTCTGCTGTCATATACTGCTCCTACTGACATGATGAACACCCCCACACGAAAGAATCTTTCTCCTACTCGGTCTCTCTAACACATTGACCGGCACTGTGCTATTCGTCCTCGTCCGCTTTCTCCAATGCATCCTCCATGTACTTCAAGACGCTGGCGGCGTAACTCGCTTTTGTACGCTGCTCGGCATTCGGCAAAAATCTCTCCCGGAGTTTATCAAAATAGACCTTGTATTTGTCCTCCGTATAGCCGCGATTTTCCAGCTCTTTTGTGATGGCATCAAGGATACTTCCCACTTGCTCACCGGCATTATGTATGTTGCCTATCACCCGGTCAATCTCGCCGTAAATATCTGCTGCATCATAATCAATGTACCAGGCAGCTTTGTCCTCCGGGCCTTCTATGCCAAACTGTTGACAACTGGGAATACTTTTCAAAAACCCCTTATAATTGTTCTCTTCCGCTTGCCTCCGGCTTCCAAACCTTTCTGCACCGTCGCTGAGGAACTGCCCACGGGCATTCTTCGCCGTTTCCAACAGCAACTTGACATCATCCTGTGTCATTCCTGCTGACAAGTCCAGCTTGCCGCTCAGCATATCCTCATACTCCTTGATTGTCTGGTCAAATGCGGCGAGCTGATCGCGGAAGTTGGTCATCTCGTTTTCATAGAGTTGCGCATACCTTGCCATTTCCATCATGCAGTGTTGGGCACCCAATAGTGCATCATCGCTCATTTCCTGCAACTTGCTTTTCTTTGCATCAATGATTTCCGAAACAAACAAGTCTTTATTGATTTCCATGTTACGCACTTCTTGCTGCTGATCTGTGCGCTGTTCCTGAGCGATGACTGCATTGTCCGTGAGGCGTTTCAATGCGTCGTCAAGTGTATTTTTCTGCTTGTCCTTTTTGCCTTGCATGCGTTCCTGCCATGTGTGGTTGCCGACGGCGAGCGCCGGATTCTGGCGCAAAAACGAGTTGGCATTGTTTGATACGTTCATCGTGCTATTCTCCTTACTCCTCGTCCGCTTCCTCCGCGGCTTTCTCCATGTACATTCTCACGATTGCCGCGGGATCGGCGTCCCGCTGCCATCCCGGCATAAACTGCTCCCGAAGCTTGTCAAAGTAGCGCTGGTACTTATCCTCCGTATAGCCCCGTTTCGCAAGCTCTTTACTTATGGCGTCCAATGCCTCTCCAAAGTGGCGCCCTACGCCCCGCACGCCTTCCAGAACCCGATCTATCTCACCGTATATATCGTCCGACCGGAAGTCAATTTGCCAGAATGACGGATCTTTATTCGCATAATCCTCCAAGGCCGATTCACCAGAGGTTTCTTTCATTATCTGCGCGGATACGCTGTTCCTGCGCACAGCGCGAGAGAGCCCCAAAAAGCCTGCGGAGGCGGTCGAATGCTCCGAGCCGCCCGTTCCAAGTTTCTTTTCGGTATCGTGCAGAAATTGTTCGCGGGCGCTTTTCATCTGATCCAGAAGTTCAGTGACCTTCTCTCTTGTCAACCCCTCGCTCATTTCATGCTTGCCGTCCAGCATGCTCTGATAGTCCTGTATCGTCTGGTCGAACGTGGATAGTTGGTCCCGAAAATCAAGCAGCTTGTCCTCATAGCCCTGCGCGAGCCGGGTCATTTGGGTGAATATGTGCTGAAAAATCATCAGCTCCTCGTCGTCCATATCCTTGAGCGCGCGGTTTTCTCCCGTATTCAGCGAAGAAACGTAGACGTCCATTTTATCTGCCAGTTTTTTCGCCTCAGCGTCCTTCTCCAAGCCTTTCGCTTTAGCGTCAAAAGCATTTGTTGCAAGACGCTGCAGGGCGTCCTCCAACGGCGCGCGCTTCTCCTTTTGCTTCTGCTGACGCTCGCGCAGACCCGCAAGCATGTTCTGCTGTCCGAACTGCGCGGTCGGGCCGATGCTCAATTTACCGACATTCATGGCTTTTTCTCCTTACTTGGCGTCACTCGCCGGTTATCCCGTAGCCTCGCGTATATCCGTTTTGTTGCATGATGCTCTCGTTCATGCGCCACGTCGTTTCCATGCTGCGCAGCTGCTGCTTGGCATAGTCCTCGTCGGTCGCCATGCGCTCGACCTCCTCGCCCGACAGAACCACGGTAAACTCCTTCTTGCTTGCCTTGGCGAGCTTCGCTTCGTCGTCGCCCTCGCCGGTCACGATGAAATCGGTGTCCTCATGCTGCTTGCGCAGGTCGGAGAGGTAGTCCTTTGCCGTGTCGGAGAGCGCCTTTTCGCCGTTCGTCAGCGCCTCTGCGGTTTCGGCAGACTTGCCGGAGGTCGATTCCGCGGCCTTCTGGCTTTCCTCGTACTCCTTCATGATCTCCTTTGCCTGATCGCGCGCCGTGCCCTTGGCGCTGCTCGGGCTGTAGGTTCCCGCGTCGCCGGGGGTCAGAGACGAGAGACGGTCAAAGGTATCCATCTGCTTCATCATGCTCATCGCCTGTGTGCGCGCGCTGCCGCCGCCCATGAGCGAGCTGAGCGACGCGAGGCTATTGCCTCCGCCCAGCATTGTCGAGATCATATTGGACTTATGCTGCATCTTGACGAGTCCCGTATTGATCTTCAAGCCGTTGTTTCCAACTTTCATGCCTCAGTCTCCTCCTTTGCCGTGCGCCCGTTGGTCAGATGGATGGTCGCAAAAACCGTATCGCTGCCGCTGTCCGTCTCCACGGTGCCGTCCTGAATCTGCTGCTTGCGCAGCTCCGCAAACTTCTCATGGACACGGCTGCGTGTCTGCTGGCTGATGGACGGCAGCGCGCCGCCCCACTTCTTCTCCGCTTCGGCGTAGCCTTTTTCGAACGCCGCTTCCATCTTTTCGAGCATCTCAGGGCTGCTGCCGGCAAGACCGATGGCAAACTGCACGATACGGTCGCTGGTCTGCTCCACGCCCCAGAACCCGTCCTCCGCGATGTTCTTCTGCGCCTCCGCCTTTGTTTTGGCGTCCACCTGGAAGTCGCCGCTCGCCAGCGTGCGCCAAATATTGTCGCCGGAGACAGCCTTGCCCTGTTTGCCGAGCATGTCGCGCACCAGCTTGAGCATTTCTGCCTGACGGTGCTC
>JAFZQQ010000022.1 GCA_017620315.1 Oscillospiraceae bacterium
CCCGGCAAGGTCATCACCTACGACCGCAACTACATCACCAACGATCTTCTGACCAAGTGCGGCATCGAGGTCATCACCGTACCCAGCGCCGAGCTGTCCCGCGGACGCGGCGGCCCGCGCTGCATGTCCTGCCCCGTGAACCGCGACGATCTGTAATTCAGGCTTTTACGCAGCCTGACGGCTGCGAAGCATAAACAACATTTTATTTAACACATATTTTTAAGGAGGAACACTATCATGGCTGTTAATCTCAGAGGGCGCAACTTTCTGACGCTCAAGGACTTCACCCCGGACGAGATCCGTTATATGCTCAACCTCGCCGCCGACCTCAAGGCGAAAAAGCGCGCCGGTATCCGCGGCAACCTGCTCGCGGGCAAGAACATCGTTCTCCTGTTCGAGAAGACCTCCACCCGCACCCGCTGCGCTTTCGAGGTCGCCGCTTATGACGAGGGCGCGCACGTCACCTTCCTTGACTCCAAGTCCTCTCAGATGGGCAAGAAGGAGACCATGGCGGACACCGCGAAGGTCCTCGGCCGCTTCTTTGACGGCATTGAGTACCGCGGTTATGACCAGGCGGTCGTCGAGGGTCTTGCCAAGAACGCCGGCGTGCCCGTTTGGAACGGTCTGACCGACGTCGACCATCCGACTCAGGCTCTTGCCGACATCCTCACGCTGATGGAGAACACCAAGAAGCCGCTCAACAAGTGCAAGCTCGTTTTCTGCGGCGACACCCGCAACAACGTTGCCTACTGCCTGATGTACATCTGCGCCAAGCTCGGCATGCACTATGTCGGCTGGGGCCCCAAGGAGCTCGCTCCCGCCAAGGACGTCGTCAATTACTGCAAGTCCGTCGCCAAGGAGACCGGCGCGGTCATCGAGTTCGGCGAGAACAAGAAGCTGCTCAAGGGCGCCGACGCTCTCTACACCGACATCTGGGCTTCCATGGGCGAGGAGGACAAGATCCCCGAGCGCGTAAAGCTGCTCACTCCGTTCAAGGTAACCAAGGACGTTCTCGCCGCGACCGAGAATGAGGACTGCATCTTCCTGCACTGCCTGCCCTCCTTCCACGACTTTGACACCACGATGGCGGCGGAGCAGAAGAAGCTCGGCTATGACATCCGCGAGGTCACTGACGACGTGTTCCTCTCCCCGAACAGCAAGGTCTTTGACGAGGCGGAGAACCGTATGCACACCATCAAGGCGGTCATGGTCGCCACCATCGGCAATCTTTGATCCGTTCGGGAGTGCCGCCGATGGTAAATAACGATAAGCTCATCCCGGCGGAGTTTTCCCGAATCGACGGCGGCGTGACCGCGCCGCTCGGCTACAGTGCCGGCGCGGTCTACGTCGGCGTTAAGAGCCGCAAAAAGCACAAGCCCGATCTGGCCGTGCTTTATTCCGAGCGTGAATGCGCCTGCGGAGCGCTGTTCACGACGAACCGCTTCTGCGCGGCGCCCGTCCTGTTGGGACGCGAGCTTTTGAAGCGCGGCAGAACGCGCGCGATCGTTGTGAACAGCGGGAACGCCAACGCAGGCACCGGCGAGCGCGGGCTGCGCGACGCCCGTACCGTCGAGGCCGAGGCAGAGCACCTGCTCGGGCTCGGCGAGGGCGAGGTCTTTGTCTGCTCGACCGGCGTAATAGGCGAGTATCTGCCCGTCGACAAAATACTCGGCGGTTTGAAGCTCATTGTACCCGAGCTTTCAAGAGACAAAGGCTCCGACGCCGCCTGGGCTATCTGCACCACCGACCGCACGCGCAAGGAAGCGGCGTACGAGCTGCGCCTTTCGGGCGGAGCCGTGCGCATAGGCGTTATGGCAAAGGGCAGCGGCATGATACACCCGAACATGGCGACGATGCTGCTTTACATCACAAGCGACGTCGAGGCCGAGTCTGCGGTGCTTCAGAAGATGCTCGCCGACGCAGCCGACAACAGCTTCCATATGCTGACCGTCGACGGAGATACCTCTACCAACGACTCCGCGTTCCTGATTGCGAACGGAGCCTCCGGCGTCCGGCTTGAAAACGAGGCGGACCGCGCGGCGTTCTACGCTCTTATTGAGTACGCCTGCATAGATATGGCACGACGCATCGCCTCCGACGGCGAGGGCTCGACCCATCTCATCGAGGTGCGTGCCGAGGAGCTGCCGACGCTTCGCGACGCAAGGCTCACCGCAAGATCCATTGCCGGCTCCACGCTTTTCAAGGCGGCGGTGAACGGGCGCGACGCAAATTGGGGACGTATCATGGCTGCCGCAGGCTACTCCGGCGCGGACGTCGACCCCGCTCACGCGGACTGCGTTATTTCCTCCGCCGCAGGCGAGGTCCAGGTCATGCGCGACGGGTTCGGCACAGCGTTTGACGAGACGCTCGCCACGGCGATCCTCTCCGAGCATGACGTGACCGTCACGGTACGCTTCCATCAGGGCTGCGCCGCGGCAACCGCATGGGGCTGCGATCTGACGCGTGAATACGTCCGATTGAACGGAGATTATCGAACATAATCGCAGGCTTATTGTATTAATACATTCTGTTCTAATACAGCAACACACCATTTCAAGGAGGATACGGCTATGGAAACCGTAGTCATCGCATTGGGCGGAAATGCGCTCACCATCAACGGCAAGCTTGCCGACGCCCGCACCCAGCTTCGCATCATCGACACCACTTCCGACGAGATCGCCGACATCATCAATCAGGGCTACAAGGTCGTCATGACCCACGGCAACGGGCCGCAGGTCGGCGGCATTGCCGTGCAGAACGAGGCCAGCGCGGACGTCGTCCCCGCAATGCCGTTTGACGTCTGCGGCGCGATGAGCCAGGGCATGCTGGGCTATCACATGGTCCAGGGTCTTCAGCGCGCGGCGCGCATCAAGGGCACCAAGATCTCCCCTGTCGCCGTCGTCACTCAGGTAGTCGTCGACCCCGAGGATCCCAAATTCAAGAATCCGAGCAAGCCCATCGGCTCCTTCTTCACCGAAGAGGAGGCGCACAAGCTTGAAAAGGAAAAGGGCTACACCATGAAGGAGGATGCCGGCCGCGGCTGGCGCCGCGTCGTCGCCTCCCCGATGCCCAAGGAAATCGTTGAGCTTAAGGCGATCAAGGATCTTATGTAAGCCGGTCACGCCGTCATCGCTGTCGGCGGCGGCGGTGTTCCCGTCATCCGCGACAAGGACGGCGACCTTGACGGCGTTGCAGCTGTCATCGACAAGGATCTCGCCTCCGAGCGTCTCGCTCAGGATCTTGACGCGGACGTCTTCATGATGCTCACCGCGGTCGAGAAGTGCTACATCAACTTCAACAAGCCCGATCAGAAGGCGCTCAATCATCTGACCGTCGCCGAGGCTCAGAAGTATGTGGACGAGGGCCAGTTCGCCGCCGGCTCCATGCTGCCGAAGGTCGAAGCCGCCATCCGCTTCGTTTCCGCCCGTCCGGGCCGCCGCTGCATCATCACCACCCCGGAGAAATCCGTGGACGCGCTTGCCGGCAAAGCAGGCACCATCATCGAATAATCGCCCAAAAGTGCGACCCGCGCGGCTCACATAAAGCCGCGCGGGTTTTTTATTCAAGCGCTATTTTCAGCAGCGCTTCACGCTCGTTTTCGGCTTTGCCGTCGAGAACAGCGTCAAGCGCTCTTTTCAGTCTCTCGCCGAGCTCCCACCCGGGAGCGACGCCATGCTCAATGAGGTCCCTGCCGGATATCGCGAGATCTTTTAAGGCAAAGATCTGATGCTCCGAGATCAGCTTTTCCAGCAGCGCTTCGCATCGGTCTATGCTGTCGAGCTTGCGCGCCTTCGCCATTTCCGACTGGGCGAGCGTATCCGCGCGCCTGACCTTCAAAAGCCGTCTTGCCTGTTCTTCTCCCATCCGGTTCAGCAGCCGCCGCATGGAGCTCTCTCGTTCCGTAAGCTCGACGTCATGCACGTCGATCAGCTCCACGACGTCGTTTATGAGCCTGTTCGGGCAGCGCAGACGCCTGAGCGCCTTTTCCGCGAGCTCCGCCGAGAGCTTGTTGTGCCCGTAAAAATGCGAGCTGCCGTTCTCGTCCGTTGTCGCCGCCGCCGGCTTGCCGACGTCGTGCAAAAGCATCGTGAGGCGCAGCGTCAAGTCCTTCGGAGCGCTGACCACACTGAGCATGATGTGGTCGAAGACCGTATGGCAGTGCCAGGGGTTGTTCTGTTCGAACCCCACGCAGGGGCCGAGTTCCGGAACCGCTTCGAGAAGTATCTCCTTCATTTCGGCAAGCAACGTGCAGCCTCGGTCTGTCAGCAGGATCTTGCCGAGCTCGTCCATGACCCGCTCCGCGGATATTTTTTCAAGCAGCGCATGGTTGTCCAGCATCGCCTGACGGGTGCGCGGCTCTATGTCGAGTCCAAGCCTGCCGGCGAAGCGTATCGCGCGCAGGATGCGCAGTGCGTCCTCACGAAAACGTTCGTCCGGCTCGCCGACGCAGCGAAGCACGCCCCTGTCCAGATCCGCTTCTCCGCCAAAGGGATCGACAGGCGCCAGCGCCTCTCCGTTTTCATCGACGCCCATCGCCATCGCGTTGACGGTAAAATCACGGCGGGCAAGATCCTGCGTCAGCTCCCCGGTGAACTCCACGGCGTCAGGATGCCTCGCGTCGGAGTATTTGCCGTCTATTCGATAAGTCGTCACCTCGTACTGCCCG
>JAFZQQ010000023.1 GCA_017620315.1 Oscillospiraceae bacterium
CGACGTACGCTTTCTCGAACCGGCGGACGTGGAGAGCGAACGACGCTTCCTGATCGGCAAGGCACAGCGTGAGCCGGAAAACAGTGAACCGTTTGAATTGCTCTCGGAGCTGGAGCTGCATCTTGCCGACGAGCACAACACCCGCGCCTCGGAGTACGCGAGGGAGGCGCTGCGGCGCGATCCGGCCTCCTCACGCGGCTATTACTCGATCGTTCACGCTGCGGGCGGAAAACATGTGGACCTTCGCAACAATCTGCACAGCGAGCTGATCTCGGAGCTCAAGGAGCGGCTGAAGACGCACCCCGAGGTGGCGCACAGCTATGTATGGCTTGTTAATGAACTGCTCGAAGACAGGCGCTTTGACGAGGCGCGGCAGTACTGCGAGCGTATGGAGGAGCGCTTTGGCGACGCGCGTTATCCGGGGCTGTACGCCGTGGGCTTTCGCATCCGACTTGCGCTCGCCGCAAACGACAAAACGGCGGCAAGGGCGCTGTGGGAGAAGCTGGAAGCGGAAAACTCGCAGGATTGGAGCATTCAGCACGACGTGGGCGATTTTAAGACGCTCGCGGGCGAATATGCCGCCTCAAAGGAGAACTACAAACGCGCGATCTCGATTCAAACCGCTCCGCGCTACACCGACCCGGTCGATTCGCTCGCGAAGGTCTGTGAGATGGACGGAGACATTGCCGGCGCGATTGAGGCGCGCAAGCTGGAGCTTGAGATATTGGCGAAGGACTGGCACGTCGATTTCGGCGAGGGCGTGGAGCGCGTCGAGCGCGATATAGCCCGCCTCAAAGCGATAGGGAAGTAATTGTTTGCAAAAGCCGGCGCATTATGCTATGCTGAAGCAAAGGGCTCAGTTATGCCCGACAGATGGGGGGAAACGGCATACCGTGAATATTTTTGACATTATCGGCCCGGTTATGATCGGCCCGTCGAGCTCGCACACAGCCGGAGCTGTCCGCCTTGGGCGTGTGGCGAACAAAATGATGGACGGCAGACGCCCGGAGCGCGTTGATATCACGCTTTCCGGCTCCTTCGCGCGCACATACAAGGGACACGGCACAGACCGCGCGCTGCTTGCCGGCATACTCGGCTTCCACAGCTGGGATGCCGAGATACGCGACGCGCTGGACATCGCCAAGCAGCGCGGGCTGAACTACAGCTTTGAATGCCGCGATATACCCGGAGCGCACCCGAATACCGCTTTGATACGATGCGTGATGCCGGACGGAGAGGTGACTGAGGTCACGGGCGCAAGCGTCGGCGGCGGAAATATCCGCGTGGACGAGGTCAACGGAATGCGCGTCGACTTCAATGGGGACTACAGCACGATCCTTGTGCTTCACCTTGACCGACCCGGCGTCATAGCGGATGTGACGCAGCTCATGCGAAATCAATACCCCGACGCGAATATTGCAAATTTCCGACTTTCGCGCAGGGAGCGCGGCGGTATGTCGGTGATGACCATCGAGATAGACGGCGTTGCGACTGAAAGCATGGCCGCGGATCTTCGCAATGTTGATAATGTGGTCAACGCCCTGTTGATAAAACGACTGTAAAGGGAGGATCCTTTCATGCTTAAATATGATTCGATCAGCGAGCTGGTGGAGGCTGCGGAGAGCTCGCACCGCCCGATAAGCGAGGTCGCGATGGAGGATCAGGCCGAGACGATGGGGCAGGACTCCGCAATGCTGTTCCGCCAGATGGACAAGAGCTTCACCGTCATGCAGGAGGCTATAGAATTCGGCCAGCGTGAGGATCAGAGATCGATGTCCGGGCTGACAGGCGGCGAGGGCTTCCTGATGAAGCAATACAGCTCGCGGCGCGCGGGTGGTCTGTGCGGAGCTTTTCTGACGAGAGCGATGTCCCGTGCGCTTGCGGTGGCGGACTGCAACGCTTCGATGGGCAAGATCGTCGCGGCCCCGACCGCGGGAAGCTGCGGCATACTTCCGGGCTGTCTCGTATCGCTCTATGAGGACAGGGAGTTTCCACGAGAGGCTGTGGTTCAGAGCATGTTCACCGCCGGAGCCTTTGGCATGGTGATCGCGAACAAGGCAAGCATAGCCGGCGCGGCGGGAGGATGCCAGGCCGAGTGCGGAAGCGCCGCGGGCATGGCCGCTGCGGCGCTCGCAGAGATCATGGGCGGTACGCCGCAGCAGTGCGCCGAAGCCTGCGCGATAGCGCTTGTCAATCAGATGGGGCTTGTCTGCGACCCTGTTGCGGGTCTGGTGGAGATACCCTGCATCAAACGCAACGTCGCGGGCGTTATGACCGCGTTTTCCAGCGCTGACATGGCGCTTTCCGGGATACGCGCGTACATTCCGGCCGACGAGTGTATCCAGGCGATGCGCGAGGTGGGCGACGCTCTGCCTGCGGCGCTGAAGGAGACAGCCGGAGGCGGGCTTGCAACGACTGAGACAGGAAAAGCGCTGCGAAAAAAGGCGTTCGGAGAATAGACACAGGGACAAGCAGGGTTCATAGGATAGGGGAGGGCAATGCAAGCCTTCCCCTTTTTGCTAATTTATATGAATATTCATTCGATGCAGTAAGTAAAAATGCAAAAATGCCGATAATTGTAAAAGAGACCTAAAAATTGAAAGAAGATATTGAAATACTATATTTTCTGTGCTAATATAAAATATGTATGCAGATTGGAGCAGTATGCGCTCGAGGTACCATCGCGGAACACAGTTTTTCGCACGGAAACCGGAGCTTAATAGGGGGAATTACCATGAATATAAGATTTGATAAAGGGGAAAGGCGGGCGCTCAGGCTCGGCGGCTTTACGCTTGCCGAGTTCTTGGTCGTGCTTGCCGTGCTTGCCGCGCTGCTTGCCGTCGGAACGGTAAGCGCCGCCAAAATGC
>JAFZQQ010000289.1 GCA_017620315.1 Oscillospiraceae bacterium
GCCCGCCTCTTTATATAACTCCGCGATACGCAGCGCGGTTCTGGGCGTGAGCGTCGCAGCCTTGAGTACCATCGTGTTGCCAGTGGCAATACAGACGGGCGTCATCCAGCCAAAGGGGATCATCGCCGGGAAATTGACCGGAACGATGCCCGCGAAAACGCCGATGGGCTCGCGGTATTTGACCGTGTCGTAGCCGCGCGAGGCGTCCATGACGCTCTCGCCCATCATCAGCGACGGCACCTGCGTGGCAAGCTCGGTGCCCTCCTTCGCCTTGAGCACGTCGCCCTCCGCCTCGCTCCAGACCTTGCCGTTCTCCTGCGCGACGAGCAGCGTCAGCTCGTCCATGTGCTCGATCAGAAGGTCGCGGATCTTAAAGAGAATCTGGGATCTCTTGATCGCGGGGGTCGCGCTCCAGCCGGGGAACGCTTTCTTCGCCGCGGCGATCGCCTCAAGGACCTCCTCCTCGGTGCAGCAGGGCGCCTGCATGGTGACCTCGCCGGTGCTCGGGTTGTGCAGATCGGTCCATTTTTCTGTTTTGGACGCTCTGAACTCGCCGTTTACAAAGTATTTGAGTTTTTCGACAGACATGTTGTTTCTCCTTTATTTTGTTTTGCGTTTTGCGTTCATACGTATGACTGAAGACTAAAGCCTAAAGAATGTAGACTGTAGACTGTAGACCGTAGACCGTAGACCTGACTTTATTCCGAATTCCGAATTATCTCAAAGTCCCGCTTTTTCCGCGATATATTTCCTCGCCTTGATCGCGTACTCCAGCGGATTCGCCACAGCGGGATCCTGCTCCGCTTCCACAAGAACATATCCCTCGTAGTCCGCCTCGGCGAGCACGTCGAAGATCGGTCCGAAGTCGATCACGCCGTCGCCGGGAACGGTGAAGGTCCCGAGGCGCACGCCCTGCAGGAACGAAAGATGCTCATTTCTGACCTTCTCGATCACCGCGGGACGGATATCCTTGAGGTGTACGTGCTTTACCCTGCCGACATATTTTTTGAGCACGCTCATATAGTCCTCGCCGCAGTACGCGAGATGACCGGAGTCGAACAGCAGGCTGAAGAGCTCCGGATCGGTGTTCGCCATCAGGCGGTCGATCTCTTCCTCGGTCTGTACAACGGTACCCATGTGGTGGTGCAGCGTCAGTGCGATTCCCATATCCTTCGCGACTTTTCCGAGGTGGTTGATGCCCTTGCAGAGGCGGTCCCACTCCTCGTCGTTCATCACGTATTTCGCCTCGAAGATCGGCTTATCCGTGCCCTGAATGGAATAGCTCTGCTCGGAGATGCCGACGACCTTCGCGCCCATTTCCTTCAGGAAGGTGATGTGCTTTACGAAATCCGCCTCCACCTGCTCGATGGGCTGCGTGAGGATGAAGGACGAGAACCACGCGTTGCAGATCTGCATGCCGCGCAACTCCAGCGCCTTTTTCAGCACGGCGGGGTCCTTGGGGTACTTGTTGCCGACCTCGCAGCCGGTGAAGCCCGCCAGCGCCATTTCGGAGACGCACTGTTCAAAGGTGTTCTCCGCGCCGAGATCGGGCATATCGTCGTTCGTCCAGGCGATCGGCGCAATGCCGAGCTTTACTTTGTTTTTGTCAAGCATTAATACTTCCTCGCAATCTTTCTCATTTTTTCTATATTTTCATACGCGCTGCGTACGGATTCCTTTTTCGCAACGGATGCAAGGCCCACATTCCACCAGGCGCCGTAGCCGTCGGTCATGGTCTTGGGCAGCACCTTGATATCGATCAGCGTCGAGACGGTCTGCTTTTTGCTGTCCTCGAGCGCGGCTTTCAGCTCGTCGAGACTGCGGGCGGTATAGGTCTTCACGCCGTAGCCGGAGGCGGCTTTCGCGTAGTCGATATACATGATATCGCCGAGCAGGTCGCCGTTTTCGTCGCGTTTGCGGAACTCCGTCGCAAGGTTGCCGATGCCGTTGGACATCTGCAGGTTGTTGATGCAGCCGAAGCCCGCGTTGTCGAAGAGCATGACGTTGATCTTTTTGCCCTCCTGAATGCTTGTGACAAGCTCGCTGTGCAGCATCAGATAGCTGCCGTCGCCGCACATCGCGTAGACCTCTTTTTCCGGCTCCGCCATTTTGGAGCCGAGCGCGCCGGCGATCTCATAGCCCATGCAGGAATATCCGTATTCCATATTGTAGGAATAGCGCTCGTCGCTGGTCCACATGCGCTGCAGGTCGCCCGGCAGGGAACCCGCGGAGCCCACGCAGATCGCGTTGTCGTCGATCACCTCGCGGATCAGCGCCACGGCGGCGACCTGGGTCACGTCCGTGCCGTACAGCTTCGCGAATTCGGGAATCGTGCGCTCCTCGCGCGCCGCGATCAACGGCTCAAAGTTTTCGTCGTATCTGTAAGCCGCGAGACGCGCCATCTCGTCGGCCCAGCCCTGTCTCGCCTTCGCGATCTCGTCGGTATAGGCGCTCTTGTAGTTCAGCGCGGCAAGCGCCTCGCCGAGGGCAAGAATGCCCTCCTTCGCGTCGGCGACGATCTTCACCGCGTCGAGCTTATACGCGTCGAAACGGGAAGTATTCACGGTAACGACCTTCACGTCGTCGCGGAACAGCGACTTCGAAGCCGTGGTAAAATCGGAGAAGCGTGTGCCGACGCCGATGACGACGTCCGCTTCCTTCGCGATCACGTTGCCCGAGGAGTTGCCGGTCACGCCGAGGCCGCCGAGGTTGTATTTGTTCGAGGAAAGGCAGGCGGTCTTGCCGGACTGGGTCTCCGCAAACGGGATATTGAAATCAGCGCAGAATTTCTCGAGCGCCTCGCCCGCCTCGGAGTAGCGCACGCCGCCGCCGCAGATCACGAGGGGCTTTTTCGCCGCCGCGATGACTTTGACCGCGTCCTCAAGCTCCTCTTTGACGGGGAGCGGGCGGGTGATCTTGTGCACGCGCTTTGCAAGGAACGAATCGGGATAATCGTAGGCCTCGCCCTCCACATCCTGCGGCAGGCAGATCGCGACCGCGCCGGCTTCGGCGGTATCGGTCAGCACGCGCATGGCGTTGATCATCGCGCTCATCAGCTGCTCGGGGCGCTGGATGCGGTCCCAGTATCTCGTCACGGCCTTATACGCGTCGTTGGTGGTGGTCGCAAGGGAATTGACCTGCTCGAACTGCTGCAGCACGGGGTCGGGCTGCCGGGACGCGTAAGCGTCCGCCGGGAACAGCAGAAGCGGCACGTTGTTAACTGTCGCCGTCGCCGCGGCGGTGATCATATTTGCCGCGCCGGGGCCGATCGACGACGCGCAGGCGATGATCTTTCTGCGGTTGTTCTGCTTCGCGAACGCCGTCGCTACGTGCGCCATACCCTGTTCGTTTTTGCCCTGATAGACGCGCAGCGCGCCGGGGTCCTCGTCGAGCGCCTGCCCGAGCCCCACAACGATGCCGTGGCCGAAGACCGTGAAAATACCGTCCACGAACTTGGTCTCTTTGCCGTCGAAGGACACATACTGATTGTCAAGGAATCTGACAAGCGCCTGTCCCATAGTCATAAGTGCCATAATTTTCCTCCTTTATCCGTTCAAGAGCCA
>JAFZQQ010000290.1 GCA_017620315.1 Oscillospiraceae bacterium
CAATCGTGAGACCTTCATCGTCATGCTCCACGATGCCATCGCGCTCCTTGGCACGTATGATATGACTGCCACCGCCGACATCACCGGCGCTACGGATTACGACAAGCTCAACCCCGATAACATCGACGCAATCGCATGGAGCGTCGGAGTTGAGCTCATTAAGGGGACCTCGACAAGCACCCTCACAATCGATCCCACCGGACTTGTCACCCGCGCACAGATCGCTCAGATGCTTACGAACTACTATCAGCACGTTGGCTGAAACGCGATCATTCCCTTATAACGCTTATATGGCATACCCTCAGGGGAACGGCATTGCCGTTCCCCTGAGGGGAGATAAGCAAAACTCCGGACGCGGAGCGGACACATGAACATGGTACTTCGTCATGTGTCCGGCCCGGATCCGGTGTTTATAAAGACCTTCGGAGGTTTCCTATGTTTAAGAGCAAGGCGCTGCGCGCGCTCGCCGCAGTTTTGGCTGTGATTATGCTTTGTTTGTCTCTCTCGGCTTGCCGGGAGAGTCCTGTCCTGCATGAGATTATATACGAATACTCCGCTCCGATAGTCGATGAAGAGGAGCAGATGCTCGCCCCTGAGGACGACGGCGAGGAGGACGAGCAGTTTGAGAATGAGGAGCGCGACGACACGGAGACGGAGCGCGACGTCGAAGACAATATATCCATAGAAGACCCCAACGATCCTGAGCCTACTGAAAACGGTTCTGTCGATGTAAATCAGAACGAGAACAGCGAAAACGACTGGCAGTCTCAGGACAAGCCTACTGAGCCCTCGCAGAATGAGGACACGGAGGGCGGCACCGAAAAGGAAAACGAGACCGAGGAGGGCTCCGGCGGCGAAGGTGAAGGCGAGGGCGAGACACCGGAGGAGATCCCCGGCGATCCGCAGAGCCTTCGTCAGATAGTTGATGCGACGGGCGAGCTTGTAGACATCCCGGAGCAGGTCGATACCGTCACCGCAAACCGCTGGGCAGCCCAGATGGTCGAGATTGTCGGCGGAGCCGGCAGGCTCGTCGGCACGAACAGCTCGCTTCTGAATTCTTCGCTTGCTTGGGCGGCGTTTTCCGACCTCGGAAGCGTGGAATCCATGTGGTCCGGCAGCGGGAGCTGGCTCATATCTGACGACTCATTTGCAAAGCTGCTTGAGCTGAAACCGCAGGTCTGCTTCACGATAAGCGGCGATTACAACTTCACGGATGACCAGCTCGAACAGCTTCAAAAAGCCGGCGTTTACCGCGTAGTCCTGCCGTCTCTAAGATCGGCTGACGCGCTCTGCCAGGCTGTGAATATAGTCGCGTCGGTCATGGGCACGAGCAGCACGGGAGCTGACTCCGCATCTATCGCGGCTGCGTATTCAACGTGGGTAGACAAGGTTTATTCCGACGTGAGCGGAACTGTGCCTGATGACTGTACCTCGCTCTATATAGCAGACTGGGACAGCGGCGCAAGCTACGTTCTCAACAATACGAAGGGCGTTATCGAGCCTGAGGGCAGCGGCCTTGCGATGGCTTATTCGCCGATAAAGAACCAGCTCATCAGCACGTTCATGCGCGCCGCGGGCATAGTGAACGAGTCGACCCGCATCATGAGTTCGCATACCGCGTCGTCCTACGTCTATGTCGCTCCGATGTTCCACCAGTTCGACCCGGCCGTTTCGGAAAACAGCGCTACTTATTACTCCGGCGCCGGAGAATACGGATCTGCTTTTGACCTTTTTGTCGCGAGAATGATCACCGACACGCTGTATTATCAGCTCGGCAGCACAAGCTTTCCGGCGATCGTCGTCGCAGACAGCAGCATCAAATACGAGATCGAGAACAACTGGTTCTGGCAGTATCACGCAACCGACGGAAACGGCTATATCGACGTTGAAGGCGAGCAGTTCTACTGCGGCGTCATCGGCGAATACAGCATCTACGTTAATCCTTACGGCATGTGCAGCTGGGCTGATGGAAGCGTCGAATCCCCGCTCGAGGCGTACTGGCTTTCGTCCAAATTCGGCACCACCTATACGCTTGACGACGTTAAGACATTTACAAATGACTTCTATCAGCAGTTCTTCGGCGTAAGCCTTTCAGACGGACAGCTCGCCGATATCTTCGGCGGCTGAGCATCATTCAGTTTTTGGAGGGTGAAATGGATAATCTTCGTGTTTTTTCAGCCGGCGTTGCCGGCAAGCTTGCAAAAATGACTGCCTCGCGCTTTGAAGCCGCGCACCCCGGCGTGAGCTGTGAGGTGATCGTCGGTGGGTCGACCGATGGTGTCCGCAGGCTGATTGCCGGCGAGAGCTTCGACGTTATGATACTGGCGGACAGCTCGAATATCGAGCAGATGATGATGCCAGAATACACAGACGGATACTTCATCTGGGGCGGCAACGAGATGGTCGTCATGGGTGAGGGGATAACCTCAGAGAACTGGAAGGAAAAGCTTCTGTCCCCGTCCGCCAAGCTCAGACATACCGATCCATACGGCGACCCGAGCGGTTACAGAGCCGTAATGGCGATGAAGCTTGCAGACCGCGTCGAGCCGGGACTGTCCGATAAGCTCCTTAATCATCCGAACTACAACGGCCTTGACAGGGAACAGTATAACGGCTTCAGACCGCCTGCCTGCGGAGAAGGGGAGTACTGCATGATCTACCGCAGCGGCGCAGCCGCATCCGGCAAGTCGTTTGCATCTCTTCCGCCGGAGATGAACCTCGGCGATCCCGCGTTTGAGGACGTGTACAACACCGTGGATTTCGCCGTATCCGAAAACGAGACTGTTCGCGGAACGACTATACTTCACGCGATCACAATACCAAAAGCGGCTAAGAACAGCGAGGGAGCGGTCAGCTTCTCCGAGCTGTTCCTTGCAAACAGATTTCCGATGCTCGGCTTTACGCCCGTGCACAAGAGCGTCGGCAAATGGGATATAAAGCCCGCCAACATGTGGGATGCCGAGGCACACTATTACAGTCTTATGACCCTTCTTGAGATAACCGGCACGAACATGCAGCTCGACTGTGTTCCGCTTGATTCCGACGACATAGTTCTCGACTGCGGCTGCGGCCCCGGGCGCGTGGCCATACAGGCGGCAAAGCGCGTTAAAAAGGTCATCTGCCTTGACAATTCGGAGGGCATGCTCGCAGAGTGCCGCAAGAACTGCGAAGCGGCCGGCGTAACGAACGTCGAATACATACTCGCGGACTGGCAGGAGACGGAGATAGGGAAGACTATCCCCGAGGTCGACGTGGTGATCCAGTCGCGCGGCGGCGGAGGCGCGTCTACGCTCAATCAGCTTAAAAAGGCGGCCCGCAAATGCGCGGTAAACATCATGTGGTCTGACGGCGCACCGTGCCTTCCCGAGTCGCGCAGCAAGCTGTTTATCGACTGCTACTCCGAGGAGTCTCTTCGCGAGCATCCGGAGCTGCGCCCGTTTTCCAGGCCGTCCGGCCCGCCTCCGGGTATGCCGAGGCCGCCCGCCGGATTTGGGCAGCCGGATGAGATGACTGCCGACAGCAGGCTGCCGATGGCGTCAAAGCCCCTCGGCGCTGCGCTGCGCAAGCTTGGGATAGAGGCGCACACGACGACGGTCGCATTCGGCTGGGATCGCTGGTTTGCCACAAAGGACGAGGCGTATGACTGGCTTATCCGCCTCTCGCGGCATCCCGAACTCGTGATAATAGACAGGTTCCGCGCAAACGTAGACAGTTTTCTCACCGAGAAGGACGGCGGCTGGTATTTTCTCCTCCCGACGTCATCCGACGTTACGTGGTTCAAAACGAGATAACGCTTAATCCGGAGAGCGCATGTTACGAGCTCTCCGGATTTTTGCGGGATTTGCAGCATCACATGAGTTTTAATCATTATTGACTTAGCGTGATAAAGGAAATATAATAATTCGGTAAGCTGTAAACAACGATATCGCTTTAACGAGGTGATAGATATGGATAACAGACCGAAAGGCAGAGAAAAACA
>JAFZQQ010000291.1 GCA_017620315.1 Oscillospiraceae bacterium
AGCTGCGCGCGCAGAACGCCCCCACCATCAACGGCGATTACGTCGCCATCATCCACCCGTATGTCGCGTACGACCTCATGCGCGATCCCGACTGGCGCGATCCGCACAAGTATGTCGACACCGACAACATGTACGAGGGCGAGATCGGCAAGATCGCCGGCGTCCGCTTTGTGCAGACGACCGAGGCGAAGATCTACCGCGGCGCCGACCTCTGCAGCACGTCCCGCACGCTGACGCTGGGAGCCGACCTTTCTTCCAGCGCTGTGACCGAGATCACCTACAGCGCTTCCGGCGTCACCATCGCCGCGAATGAGCTGGTCGGCCGCAAGATCATGATCAACGGCGTCGTGGCGACGGTTACGGCAAACACCGCCAGCAGCGGCACGCACAAGATCACGGTCGCCTCGACCACCTTCGGAGCCGGCACTTCCGGCACCACGAAGATCTATCCGGGCGAAGGCGGCGCGAACGGTCTGAGCGTTTTCGCTTCCCTGTTCTTCGGCGACGGCGCCTACGGCGTGACCGAGGTCGAGGGCGGCGGTCTGCAGACGATCGTCAAGCAGAAGGGCTCCGCCGGTACGGCCGACCCGCTCGATCAGCGCAGCTCCGTGGGCTGGAAAGCTCTCAAAACGGCCGAGATCCTGATCCCGTCGTACCTCATTCGCGTGGAAAGCTGCTCCGCGCGCTTCTCCGCGAACGCAAAGTCCAACTGATCTATACGTTCCCGATTTTCGGGACCGCATGGAGCCTGACCGGGGGGGGAGGGGCTTTCTCCCCTCCCCCTTTTAACAATTTTCAAGGAGGTTTTTCCACATGGCAAAAAACAAGAACACCGTCGTCGAGGAAGCCGCGGCCGAGGAGCCCGTCGTGGAGGAAGCCGTCGGCGAAAAGCTCGTCACGATCCGTCTTCCCCTCACGAGGGAAAACCAGGAAGACGTTTTCGTGCGTGTCAATCACCGCACCTGGCTGATCAAGCGCGGAGAGACCGTCAGCGTCCCCGAGAGCGTGGTCGAAGTGCTCGAAAACTCCGAGAGAGCTATTCTCGAAGGGATCGAGTATCAGAGCAAGGTCTCTCAGGACTGATAAGCAGCTGAACAGGGAGCGCGCAAACGCTCCCTGTTCGCAAAACGGAGGGAATGAACATGACAATTCATGATGTGATCGCCGAAGTGGACAAGCTCAAGCCGAACATGTTCGACGAGAAAGACAAAATCAAATGGCTCTCCCGCCTGGAACAGAGGATCTATCAGGATATCATCCTCACCCACGAGTACAACACGGGCGAGGAGGAGATCGTCTTCAACGGATACACCGAGGACGACGGAGAGCAGGAGTTGATCGTGGGCGAGCCCCACGACGAAATGTATATTCTTTGGCTTGCGGCGCAGATCGATTACTACAACATGGAATACGATTCTTTCAACAGTTCAAACGCCATGTTTGATTCGGTGTTCAGATCCTTCCGCAACGCCTACAACCAAAGCCACATGCCGAAAGGCACGAGAAAGATTTTCTACTGAGGTGCGCTATGGCTTACTATCCCAAACTTGCCCAGCGAAAGGCGTCCCGCAGCGTCGTGGACGTCTTCGGCGGGTATAACCACAATCTGAGGATCCGGGACGGAGAGTTTTTCGATACCCGGAACCTGACGACGCAGTATTATCCGATGCTCGCCAACCGGCACAAGCGCGGACGGCTGAGCAGAACCTTTACACAGCTGCAGGCGATCATCGCAAAAGACACCCTGTATTGGGTAGACAACGGCACATTGTACGCAAACGGATACGCGACCGGACTGACAGGCCTGCAGACACAGCAAGAGACGCAGCTTGTCAGCATGGGCGCGTATATCTGTATCTTCCCGGACAAGAAATATATCAACACGCAGGATCTCAACGACTTCGGCAGCATGGGGGCAGACTGGACCTTTACGGGGACCGTGACCTATACCATGTGCCACCAGGACGGCACTTATTATACGGACGTTACCAAAAGCGTCAACGCGCCGGAGAACCCGGCAAACGGCGCTGTTTGGATCGATATAAGCGAAAACAACGCGAAGGAATACAGCGTCTATACGGAAAGCTGGACGGTGCTCGAGACCGTGTTCACCCGCATGGACTTTACGACCATGGGGCAGATCCCGTCGGCGTTCAAGGAATATGACGGCGTGAATATCTCCGGCGCGCACTTTGACGATATCAACGGCAGCAAGATCCTCTATGCCGTCGGAGGCGACAGCGAATCGGTACATGACTATATCGTTGTCGTCGGCATTCTGGACGAAACCTATACGCAGGAAAACGCGCAGATCGAGATCGAGCGGAAGGTCCCCGACATGGATTTTGTGTGCGAGGCGCAAAACAGACTGTGGGGCTGTTTCTACGGCAACGACGGAACGCAGAACATCAACGAGGTTTACTGCTGCGCGCTCGGGGATTTCCGAAATTGGGAGCAGTATTTAGGCGTCAGCACGGACAGCTGGCGCGCCTCCCGCGGATCCGACGGGCCGTGGACAGGCTGCATCAACTATCTCGGCACGCCGACTTTCTTCAAAGAGAATGTGATACACCCCGTATCGGTATCAAGCGTCGGAGCGCACCAAATCAGCGACATTCCAGCGCGCGGCGTTCAGCAGGGCTCGCACCGCAGCCTCGCCATTGTCAACGAGACGCTATATTACAAGAGCCGCACGGGCGTCGTAGCCTATCAGGGCGGCATGCCCGCCGACATTTCGCAGGCGTTGGGCGAGGAGAAGTATTACAGCGCGTCCGCCGGCGTTTTCGGGCAGCGCTATTATATCAGCATGAAGGACGCCTTCAACGCCTGGCATTTCTTCTGTTATGACGCGGGCAAGGGGCTGTGGATGCACGAGGACGAGCTCCACGCCCTGGGCTTTGCACAGGCGGGAGACGAGCTGTATGTGCTCGCCGATAACGGCATCACAGCAATCAACGGCACGGAAGGCGCGCCGGAGACAGACTTCGAGTGGAGCTGCACAACGGGTATCCTGTCCTATGAGCAGAGCGTGAAAGGCTACGGCGCGCAGCCTGTGCGCTATGCTTCCCGATACAATATCCGCGTCCATATGGAGCAGGGCGCGGGCTTTCAGATGTTTATCGAATATGACAGCTCCGGGCTGTGGAATTACGCGGGAGACTTCCACCTTCCCACGACGGGCACGGTGACGATCCCGGTAAGACCGCGGCGCTGCGATCACATGAGGCTGAAATTTGTCGGGCGCGGGGACTTCCGCATGTACTCCATCGCCCGGATCATGGAGAGAGGAAGTGACGTGTAATGCCCGCTTTTGCCGAGAAGCCGCCGATGATAACGGGCCAGCCGCGAAAAGACATAGAAAATATGCGCGATTATCTGTTCCGCATGGCGCAAAGTCTCGGAGAGGCGGCGAATGCGCCAGCAGAGGCATCCGCTCTTGCCGTCGTTTCCAGGAGCGGCAATCAGATCCAGCGTCCGGGCAGCGGAAACGCCGCACAGGACGTTGAGGCCGTGAGGCGAAACGCCGAGGAATTGAAGGCCCTGATCATCAAATCGGCCCGGAATCTGCAGAGCATGATCGAAAATGGCGACAGCGCCGTTATCAGCTATGTCGACAGCAAGCGCGAAGTGTATGACGGCTATTATCTCGCCAAGAGCGAATTCGGCACCTTTGAGGAATCGCTGGAGGCGAGGATAGAGACGAGCGCGCGAGGCGTGGTCGACAGTTACGCATACGCATCCGCCATTGAAAGCATACAGGACAGCATCGGGCTGCTGCAGGAATACTACACGACCATCGAGGGCGAGATCCGGCGCGGGATCGTGCTTAACCCGGATACTAATCAATACGAGATCGGCATTGTCATTTCGCAGGCCGTCCAGTTTGCCGGCGTGGTCGGGGATTCTGACCCGAACAACCCGCAGGACGGAAACAAATATTACTATGTCGATTCCGGGCAGACCTTCGGCCTGTATACCTCGACAGGATGGCAATTCTGGATCGGCGGCGTCAAAAGAGGCTGGTTTTCCTCTCAGGACAGCATGCTGCATGTGTCCAACATCGTTGTGGAGGATAAGCTGCAGCTCGGAGCAAACTGGCAGATCACGACCACGGGCGGCTTCGGACTGCAGTACATAGGAGGTTAAGAATGGCTTCCATTACCTTTTCAAAATCCTACTATATCGACTACTTCGGCGACATCAACGCCAAAGTCCGTCTGACCTTCAGCGAAGACTACACCTGGGCGACCAACCAGACGAAGCTTACGCTCTCAAAGCTTGAATTTCAGCTTGTCGGCAATTCAGCCAAGTATGCCGCGCTTCCGATATACGGCGTCATCAAGGTGGCCGGTACGACCGTCGCCACGATGGACAATTCCGCAAGCGGAAAGATCGGGCGCGTGACAATCAACGGAGGAAGCTTTTGCACGGCAGATCTGTCCAACGTTACGATCACGCCGGTGACCGTGACACACAACACGAACGGAAGCAAGAGCGTCACCGTGGAGCTCTCGGGAGGCTTCACAAACGGGCAGACATATTTCAGCGCGGTTTACGGCCAACAGCTGACGTCTGTTTTCACCAACTACGTCCCGATCGGCGTGCAGACGACGACAAGCGATTCCATGGCGCTTACCTCCCACACGAGGCAATGGACCGTTTCTTACAACAAGGGAGCCGACGGGACCGGCACGAACACGACGGACACCAAAACATACGGAACAAACCTGACGCTGAAAGGCGCGATCTTTACCCGCACGGGCTATACACAGACAGGCTGGTCCACGACGGACGGCGGGAGCAAGGCGTACAATCTTTCGGCCGCCTATTCCTCCAATGCTGCCGTTACGCTGTATCCTTACTGGACCGCGAACACCTGGACCGTTTCGTACAACGCCAACGGCGGAACCGGCGCCCCTTCCTCGCAGACCAAGACATACGGCCAAGCGCTCACTCTTTCCACGACAAAGCCGACTAAGGCGTCGGCCTCGGCGGGAAGCTACACCGTCACCTACAACTACAACGGCAACGGATCGGCCGACACGACGGCGACCGCCGCGAGAACAACGGCGTATACCTTCTCCAAATGGAATACGAAGGCAGACGGGAGCGGAGCGGACTACAGCTCCGGCGGATCTTACACAGCGAACGAAGCCGTTACACTTTATGCAAAGTGGAGCGCTTCCACAACAGCCGCAGAGGTAACCCTCCCGACACCGACGAGGACCGGATACACGTTCGCGGGATGGTACACCGCCGCAAGCGGCGGATCGCTTGTAGGCGCAGGCGGAGCAAAGTACAGA
>JAFZQQ010000292.1 GCA_017620315.1 Oscillospiraceae bacterium
TGCCGGCGTCACTCTGCTCGGCGTTGCGCAGCTCAACGAGATGGGCGGCGGCAATGCCAACACCGTCTATGAGATCTGCACCATGACCATGGGCAAGGTCGGCACCATCCTCGCCATGCTCGGCGTTATCGCCTGCCCGATCACCTCGGGCGACACCGCGTTCCGTTCTGCGCGTCTGACCATCGCGGACTGGTTCAAGCTGGATATGGGCAACTGGAAGACCCGTCTGTTCCTCTGCATCCCCGTGCTGGGCATCGGCGCCTTCCTTGGTTTCGGCAACACGCTCGGCTTCATCGACTATCAGATCATCTGGCGTTACTTCAGCTGGTCCAACCAGACCCTCGCTATGATCGTCCTCTGGGCGGGCGCCATGTTCCTTTCCCAGAACAAGCGCAACTACTGGGTCTGCGCGGTTCCCGCGACCTTTATGAGCGCCGTCTCCATGACCTACTTTATGATGGCGCCTGAGTGCATGGGCCTCATCCCGTTCTTCAAGAACAACACGACCGTCGGCTATGTTGTAGGTCTCGTCTTTGCCGCCGCTATGCTCGCACTGTTCCTGAGCAAGGCCAAGAAGAACGAGGGCGCCAAGAGTGCCGCCGCCGCGAAGTAAATCCCTGATTTTCCCCAAAATACATAAAGGGCGGGAGATGGATTCTCCCGCCCTTTTCGGTAAGGAGTTATAAAGATGTTGTTTGCACCCAGGCTGATCGGCACGACGGCGCTTGACGCCGAAGCTCTTGCCGAGGATAAGAAGAACTGCCGAAAATACGGGCCCTGTGGACTGGGCAAAAAGGCGCTGTATCTCGGCGGACGCTATTTTGAACGCAGCTTTTATACCGTTTACAGCGATATAGACCGCGTTTTCAAGCGCGTGGCGATGAGCAGGGGAGGCTTCACCGGCAAGGGCGCTTTTGGCGCGATGGCCTATTTGGTCGTCAAATTTGCCGACGGGCATGAAAAGCAAAGCTATGTCAAGTATGAGGATCAGGTCGACCGGCTGCTTGAGCAGTTTGCGATTGAGCATCCCGGCATCCCCATACACAGCGAGGAGGCGGAGCGCAAGCTGCGCGAGGCCGAGGAGGCCGAACAGGCACGCTATTTGAAGGAACTGACGAGCGAGGCGGAGTCTGCGGTCGCGGAGCTTCGCGCGGCGCAGGAAAAGCTCAAACGCCGCCGCGACCTCACCGACGCGCTTGCGCGCGCCGCGAAGCAGAAGCGCACCATCGACGGCACCAGCCCCGCCTACCGCTTCGCCGCGGTCGCGATACTGCTGCTGGGGCTTGCCGCCGCGGCTCTGGGCGTTTACATGCTGATAAACCATATAAAGAACGCAGAGCTGCTCACGGTGTTCGGCTTTGCGGCCATCTTTCTGATCTCGTCGACCCGCGTGCTGCCCACCGGGCGCAACAACAGGCGCTATGCCCAGGAGGAATGGGACAGGGCGCTTGCCAATATGCGTGAGCTTTTGAAGGAGGAGAGCGGCATCCCCATCCCCGCGCAGTATGCGCATCCGGTCGTGCTTGAGCGCATGATCCGGGTCTTGCGCGAGGGCAGGGCGCAGAGCGTCGACGAGGCCTACGAGACCATGAAGGCAGACCTCAAGGCGCTCAACCGCGACGTAACGGTCTCGCAAAAGGAGTACGACGAGGTCGTCGCGGTCAAGCCGCTGTTTCTTCTTTGCGGCTACGCGGACGAAATATGACGCTGCAACGCAGGGGGGCGTCGATCGGCGTTCCCCTTGCTTTTTTGGCTGTGCGGCGTTATACTGGACAGGGAAAACAGAAAAGGAGGACATACCAATGACCCTGACAGAAGCCAGAGAAAAGCTTGTCGCCATCCAGCAGAGGAGCGCGGCGCTCGGCCATGCTATGAGCGTTATTTACTACGACGGAGTGACCGCCGCGCCCAAGGGAGTCGCGGACAACCGCGCGCAGACGCTCGGCATTCTCAGCAGCGAGATGTACGAGCTTGCGACCGGCAAGGACACCGTGGAGCTACTGGAATTTCTTGACGCGAACAAGGAAGAGCTGAACCGCCACGAGAAGCGTGAGATATGGCTTATGCTCAAGGATACCCGTCAGATGCAGAAGATCCCGCCAGACAAGTACGTCGAGTTCCAGCGTCTCATGGTCGAGGCGGACGACGTGTGGCACAAGGCGAAGGAGGCAAACGACTGGAAGTCCTTCGAGCCGGTGCTTGAAAAGGTCTTTGATTTCCATAAGAAGATTGCCGGTTGGTGCGAGCCGGAGAAGGATTCCTATGACTACTGGCTTGACAGATACGAGGAGGGGCTGACCAAGGAGCGCTGCGAGACCTTCTTCTCAACGCTGCGCGAGCATATCGTGCCGCTGCTCAAGAAGGTGCAGTCTAAGCCGCAGCTTGACAACAGCGTTCTGTTCGGCAGCTTCCCGGACGACGCGCAGGAGAAGTTTGCCTATGACCTGATGAAGCTCATAGGGCTCGACCTCGACCGCGTCGGTCTCGGCACGACCGAGCATCCCTTCACCACCAGCCTCGGCTCGCATTTGGACGAGCGCATCACCACGCATTATCACGAGGACGATTTCTCCAACTCCATGTACAGCGTGGTTCACGAGGGCGGCCACGCGCTCTACGACACGGGCAGCGCGCGCGAGCTTGCGTATACGGTGCTCGATTGCGGGGTCTCCATGGGCATCCATGAGAGCCAGAGCCGCTTTTACGAGAACATCATCGGGCGCAGCCGCGCCTTCTGCGAATACGTTTTCCCGATGGCGCAGAAGTATTTCCCCGGACTCAAGGATCGCACGGCGGAGGAGTTCTATCGCGCCGTCAACCGCGCGGAGCCCGGCCTGATCCGCATCGAGGCGGACGAGCTGACCTATGCGCTGCATATCATGGTGCGCTATGAGCTTGAGAAGCGGATCTTTGCCGGCGAGCTTGCCGTGCGCGATCTTCCGGGCGAGTGGAACAGGCTCTACAAGGAGTATCTCGGCGTGGACGTGCCCGACGACAAGCACGGCGTGTTGCAGGACAGCCACTGGGCGGGCGGCAATATTGGCTATTTCCCGTCCTACGCGCTTGGCAGCGCCTACGGCGCGCAGTATCTGCGCAAGATGAAGGAGACCGTCGACGTCGACAAATGCGTGCGCGAGGGCAACTTCAAGCCCATCAACGACTGGCTGCGCGAGCGCATTTGGCAGTACGGCAGTCTGATGACCCCTGCGGAGGTGTTCAAAAACGCCGTCGGCGAGGAATTTGACCCCACCGTGTTCACCGCTTACCTTGAGGAGAAGTATACTGAGCTTTACGGTCTGTGATGCGGAAAAAGCCCTGCCCGCCGTCCGGAATGTCTCCGGACGGCGGGCAAGAAAAAAACGTGAAAATGTGAAATAAATGTCTTGACAAACAAAGCGCGGGTTTGGTATACTATCCGATGTCCTGCGCGGCAGGAACATTTGGCGGCATAGCTCAGTTGGCTAGAGCATGCGGTTCATACCCGCAGTGTCCCCGGTTCGAATCCAGGTGCCGCTACCATCGCCGCGGGACGTCAGTTGTGGCGTCCCGCGGTTTTACCCCAAGCCATTTCCGAGCGAACCCGGTTCGCGAGGAAGAGGAGGCGCAACGAAGCGATACGCGCTTTGCGCCGACTATGCGGCCCGTTGGTCAAGTGGTTAAGACACGGCCCTTTCACGGCTGTAACATGGGTTCGAATCCCGTACGGGTCACCACGCGGGGCGCGCGGCGTCCCGCCAATAAGGAGGCTTAGCTCAGCTGGTTAGAGCGCCTGCTTCACACGCAGGAGGTCACTGGTTCGAGTCCAGCAGTCTCCACCAAA
>JAFZQQ010000024.1 GCA_017620315.1 Oscillospiraceae bacterium
CGCTTTGAACGGAAAAAGGCTTTCGCTCCGCGCAAAGAGTGTTTTCCCCGCACGTGTCGGTGAAAAACACGGATCAGATTCATTTGCCGCCTGCGGGCGGCAAACCCCTGCGGGGCTTTTTTCAAGCTGAGCCTGCCTCCGGAGGGAGGCAGGCTTGTTCTTTTTTTGTGAAAGCGAGGCATATCATTTATGGAGAATCTGAAACGCAAATTCGGCGCGCTGGCGCAGTCCGTTATCGACGCTGTGGTCGGCGGCAGTCTGAGTCAGGAGGAGACCGCAGCCGCGGGCGAACGCATCGTCACCCCCGGAATAGGCCCGCTTATCCGACGCGCGGGAGCGGAAAGCTGTGTGCTGCTTGAAAACGACGGCACGCTCCCTCTCGACCGTTCGCGCGAGATCGCGGTTTTCGGACGTTGTCAGCTCGACTGGTTCTTCGTCGGCTACGGCAGCGGCGGAGACGTTAACGGGCCATATTATGTCAACTTAATTGACGCGCTTGAGACCTCCGGCGCGGCGTACAACAAGCCGCTTGCGAAGGTCTACAAAACGTGGTGCGAGTCCGCGGAGCATAAGGCCGACGAGGGCTGGTGGGGGCACTGGCCCTACAGTCACCCCGAAATGCCGCTCGACGAGGTCACGCTGAGCTACGCCGCGGAGACCGCCGGCACCGCGGTCGTCGTGATCGGGCGCGCTGCGGGCGAAGACCGTGAAAACAGGCTTGAAAAGGGCAGCTACTATCTCACGGACGAGGAGCGCGCGATGCTCAAAAGCGTTACCTCGGCCTTCGCGCATACCGTGGTGCTGCTCAATGTCGGCGGCGTGATGGATCTCTCGTGGGCAAAGGATTATCCCATTTCTGCCCTGCTGATCGTCTGGCAGGGCGGCATGGAGAGCGGCAACGCCGTGTGCGACGTTCTCTACGGCGACGTCTGCCCCTCCGGCAGGCTTGCCGACACGATCGCCAAAAGATATCAGGACTATCCCTCCGCCGACAATTTCGGCGGCAAGGAATTCAACGAGTACGCCGAGGGTATTTTCGTCGGCTACAGGCACTTTGACCTCTATTCCACCGAGCAGATACTCTACCCCTTCGGCTTCGGGCTGTCCTACACCGATTTTCGCGAGGAGCCCGAGGGGCTTTCGTACGAGGACGGCGTTTCGCTGCGCGTCCGCGTGACCAACACCGGCAGCCGCGCCGGCGCAGAAAGCGTGCTGCTGTGGTGCGCGCCGCCCAGAGGCTCCGTCAAAAAGCCCGTGCGCGTGCTCGCCGCCTTTGCGCGGACGAAGGAGCTTGCGCCCGGAGAGAGCGATACGGTAACGCTTGAATGCGACGACAAGTGCCTCGCCTCCTTCGACGAGACACAGCGCGCATTCATTCTGGAAGCGGGCGAGTATCGCTTCACGGCGAACGGCGCCGGCGCGGGCGGCTTTACGCTGGACGCCGCAAGGGTGATCGAACGCTGTGAACCGATCTGTCTCACGAGCGCCGAGCTGCGCGAGCGCATCCTTGCCCGGCTGCCGCAGCCGCTGCCTCACGACGGCGCTGCTCAAAGCCTCGACGACGTTGCCGAGGGGCGCGCGACGCTGGACGGCTTTATCGCCTCGCTCTCCGACGCGGAGCTCGAAGCCCTCACGCGCGGATACGGCACGATGTCCAGTCCTCTCGGCGTGTCCGGCAACGCGGGCGTGCTCGGTGGGATCACCGAGGATCTGCGGCAAAAGGGCGTCCCGCCGGTGGTCTGCTGCGACGGGCCCGCCGGGCTGCGCGTCAACCGCTACTGCTCGCTTGTCCCCTGCGGCACGGCGCTCGCCTGCACCTTCGATACGGAGCTGGTCGAGGCGATCTATCACCTTGTCGGCTCGGAGCTGCGTCGCTATGGCGCCGACGTGCTGCTCGCCCCGGGCATGAACATCCACCGCAATCCGCTTTGCGGCAGGAACTTCGAGTATTTTTCCGAGGACCCGCTGCTCACCGGTAAGATGGCGGCGGCGGTGGTGCGCGGCGTGCAGAGCGTGGGCGTCGCCGCGTGTCCCAAGCACTTTGCCTGCAACAATCAGGAGACGCGGCGAAACCGCAACGACTCGCGCGTCAGCGAGCGCGCGCTGCGCGAGATCTATCTGCGCGGCTTCGAGATCTGCGTCAAGGAGAGCCGTCCGCTGACGCTTATGACCTCCTACAACAAGGTCAACGGCGTCTGGGCGCACTATAACTACGACCTCGCGACCACCGTGCTGCGCGGCGAATGGGGCTTCGACGGCATGGTGATGACGGACTGGTGGATGCAGAGGGCCAAAAGCCCGGAGTTCCCGCGCCTGCGTGACAACGCCTACCGCGTGCGCGCGCAGGTGGACGTGCTCATGCCCGGCAGTATGGCGCACACCGAAAAGCGCTGCCGCTCCGACGGCACGGTGCTGCGCGCGCTCGGCGGCAAGGACGGGCTCACCCGTGCGGAGCTGGAGCGCGGCGCCAAAAACGTTCTCACGCTTTGCCTGAGACTCAGGGAAGGAAAAACAATACCGTTTGAACAAGGAGAAAAGCTATGCTGAAAAATTCCGGCTTTTACAAGGGGATAAACCTCGGCGGGTGGATGTCGCAGTGCGACTACAGCCGCGAGCGTCTGGACGGCTTCATCACCGAAAGCGATTTCGCGCAGATCGCCTCGTGGGGCTTCGACCATGTGCGCATTCCCATCGACTACAATGTCGTGCAGAACGCCGACGGCAGCATGAAGGAGGATGGTCTCGCACGTCTGGACGCTGCGCTTGCGCTCAGCCGCAAGCATGGGCTGCGCGTGGTGCTTGACCTGCACAAAACGCAGGGCTTTTCCTTTGACGAGGGCGAGCACGAGGCCGGGTTCTTCGACGACGCGGAGTACCAGCGCCGCTTTTACGCGCTTTGGGAGGCGTTCGCCGCGCGCTGGGGCGACCGCCCGGACGAGGTCATGTTCGAGCTTTTGAACGAGATCACCGACAAGAGCTATCTTGCCGCGTGGAAGCGCATCTCCGTCGAGTGCGTCCGCCGCATACGCGCCTTCGCTCCGGACACGCGCGTGATCGTCGGCAGCTACAACTACAATGGCGTGCGCGAGGTGCAGTACCTCGACGCGCCTTATGACAGGAACGTGCTGTACAACTTCCACTGCTATGAGCCGATCAGGTTCACGCATCAGGGCGCGTACTGGAACCCGGAGTTCAACAATGACAAACGCTTCACCTTTGACGAGAGCGGCGCGAGCGAGGAATATTTTGAGGGCCTGTTTGCCTCCGCAATAGAGAAAGCGGAGAAGGAGGGCACGGAGCTCTACTGCGGCGAATACGGCGTGATCGACGTCGTGCCGCCCGAGGAGGCCCTCAAGTGGTTCCGCACGATCCATGCGGTCTTTGAGCGCCACGGCATATCCCGCGCGGTGTGGAGCTACAAGCAGATGGATTTCGGCCTTTCCGACAAGCGCATGGACGGCGTCCGCGACGAGCTTTTGAAGTACCTGTAAAGAAATAATTGCAATTCAAGCCCGCGTGTCGTATACTTTCACCGCAAAGAGGTGAGGTATATGGGACGCGAGCTTGAATTTTACCAGCAGGCGGAGCGCAGCATCGTCAAAAAATACCGCCGCGAGCTGTGGACGCCGTTCATTACCGCCGTGCAGCGCTATGAGCTGGTGCGGGAGGGGGACAGGATCGCGGTCTGCGTCTCCGGCGGCAAGGATTCGATGCTGCTCGCGAAGCTGATGCAGGAGCTTGAGCGCCACGGGAGCAAGCCCTTCGAGGCGGTGTACCTCTGCATGGACCCCGGCTACAGCGCGGCAAACCGCGCACGGATAGAAGAAAACGCGGAAAAGCTGCACGTGCCGCTGAGCATCTTTGAAAGCGACGTTTTTGAGGTCGCCAACGCGCAGACGCATTCCGCCTGTTATCTCTGCGCCAAAATGCGCCGCGGCTGGCTCTACGCCAAGGCGCAGGAGCTCGGCTGCAACAAGATCGCCCTCGGCCACCATTTCAACGACGTGATCGAGACCACGGTCATGGGTATGTTCTGGAGCGGGATGCTTCAGGCCATGCCGCCCAAGCTGCACAGCCAGAATTTTCCGGGCATGGAGCTCATTCGCCCGCTCTATCGCGTCCACGAGGAGGACATCATCGCCTGGGCGCGGCACCATGAGCTTGAATTCCTGCAATGCGCCTGCCGCTTCA
>JAFZQQ010000293.1 GCA_017620315.1 Oscillospiraceae bacterium
CTTTGACGCCGGCGGCGTCACCACCGGGCCGATGACGGTTCCGTTTATCCTCGCCTTCGGCGTTGGCATATCCGCAATCAGAAGCGACTCGAATGCGCACGGGGACAGCTTTGGGCTTATTTCGCTCTGCTCTGTCGGCCCGGTGCTGGCGGTTATGCTGCTAAGCCTTATCTACAAGGTCGACGGTGCGGACTACAGCCCCGTCGTCGTGCCCAACTTCAGCGACACGGTGGAGCTTCGCACCCTCTTCACAACTGCGCTGCCCACCTATCTCAAAGAGATCGCCTCCGCGCTGCTGCCGATCATGGCGTTTTTCGGCGTGTTTCAGGTATTTGGGCTTCACCTCGGGAAAAAGACGCTGATGCGCATAGGCGTCGGGCTTCTGTACACCTATCTGGGACTGGTGCTGTTCCTCACAGGGGTCAACGTCGGCTTTATGCCCGCGGGCACCTATCTCGGCAAGACGCTCGCCGCCCTTCCCTTCCGCTGGATCATCATCCCCGTCGGTATGCTGATCGGATATTACATCGTCAAGGCCGAGCCCGCGGTCTATGTGCTTATGAAGCAGGTCGAGGAGCTGACCAGCGGCGCCATAACCGGCGCTGTTTTGCAGCGCAGCCTCTCCATTGGCGTTTCGGTGTCGATAGGTCTTTCGATGCTGCGTGTGCTGACGGGCCTTTCTATCCTGTATTTCATTATCCCCGGCTATATTCTCGCGCTGGTTATGAGCTTCTTTGTGCCCGATATTTTCACCGCCATAGCGTTTGACTCCGGCGGAGTCGCCTCCGGGCCAATGACCGCGACATTTCTGCTGCCGCTCGCAACGGGCGCGACGCTCGCAGTCGGCGGCAGCGTAGTGACCGACGCCTTCGGCGTTGTCTCCATGGTCGCGATGACGCCGCTTATTGCGATACAGCTGCTCGGCATTTCCTACCGTCTGCACGAAAAACGCGTCGAACAGGCGGTCATTGCGCAGGGCGTCGAGGCAAAGCTCGACTGGCTGGACGACTATGAGATCATTGCTTTGTAATTGTAAGGAGATCACCCCATGAGCGAGCTGTATCTGCTGACAGCGATAGCGGACAGAAAGCTGCTTCCGAAATTCGTCGCGCTCTATCAGGAAAAGGGCGTGGAGACCAACCTCATTTCACTCGGGCACGGGACGGTCTCGGGAGAGCGCGCGGCACTGTTCCTTGACCGCACCGAAAAGGCAGTGATCTTTTCCATGGTGACCGGCGCAAAGTGGCGCGAGGTAAAGCGCGCCCTGCGCCAGTCGCTGCAAATAGATGTGCCGGGCGTCGGGATAGCCTTCACCGTGCCGATGAGCAGCATCGGCGGGCGGCGCGAGCTGGCGTTTTTCACGGACGGGCAGGACTTTGAACGAGGGGAGGAAAGCGTAATGAAGGGAACCGAGCGCGAGCTGATCGTGATCATCGGCAATCAGGGCTACAACGAGCTTGTGATGGACGCCGCACGCGAGGCTGGCGCCTACGGCGGGACCGTCGTCCACGCGCGCGGCACCGGCATGGAGCGCGCCGAAAAGTTTCTCGGCATATCCCTCGCCTCGGAGAAGGATATGATCTTCATCGTCACCAAGACCTCCCAGCGCGACAGGATCATGCAGTCGGTCATGCTGAAGGCGGGCATGGAGACGCCCGCGAAGGCAATCGTCTTTTCTCTGCCGGTCTCTGACACCGCGGGTCTGAGGCTGCTGGACGACGAGGAGGACGCCCCGCCGGCTCCCGCGCAGGAGGACGCGGAAAAAGCAGAATAAAAAACGCCTGTGGGAACCGAGCCGGTTCCCACAGGTGTTTTTTTGTCTTCAAGGAATAGACTTGCGTCTCTTCCCTGTTAGTTAGATCGAGTACGCGTTGAGGAAGTTGAGCAGCATCGTCAGCGCCTGTGCGCGGGTCGCCTGCCCCTTCGGGATCAGGCTGCCGTCGGAGCCGTTGATGATGTGCATGGAGCATGCCCAGCGCATCGCCTCCTGCGCCCAGTCGCTGACCTCCCCGGCGTCCGGGAAGTTCTTCAGCACATTGAGCCCCGTCGAGGCGGAGGTGTCCATTTTCTGAGACTTTGCATAGTTGTAGAGAACTACAGCCAGCTCCTCCCTGCTGATCCCGCGCGTCGGGTAGAATTGCCCGCCGTCGCCGGAAATGATGCCCTCGTCGCTCGCCCAGCGCACCGCGGCGGCATACCACGCGTCCTCACCGACGTCGGAATAGCTCTTTTCACCGTCAATTATCACAGTCCCGTCGACGAGCCTGTGCATACGGGAGAGCATGGTCACAAACATAGAACGGTCCATAAGCGCGTTGGGTTCAAAGCGTCCGTCCGAGCCGCCGACAATGTTGTTGCGCGTGGCAAATTCCACCGCGCCCGCATACCAGGCGTCGGGGGCGACGTCGGAATAGCTCTTTTCGGCGACTGACACCTCAAGGAGAACGCCGGCAAAGTTGTCGGTGACGGTGAGGGTGCTGCCCTGGAGCAGAAGCCCGCGCGGGCTTGAAGGCGTTACGGAGCCGCCCTCGGTCCTCAGCAGGGTGTAGACGCGTCCGTCGCGGATCGCGCGGATGGCGCTGTTGCCGGTGTCTGCGACATAGATCGTGCCGTCCTCGCCGACGGTGATGCCCTGCGGATGGTCGAACTTTGCGTTTTTGACCGCGGCGTCGGCATATCCGCCGATGTACTCGCCCGCGTCGGGCGCCTTCTCGGACACGCCCGCGACAACCGAGACCTTGCCGCCCTGAACACGGCTTATGCGGCTGCGTCCGGTCTCGGCGACATAGATGGCGCCTTTGTACCAGCAAATCCCCATCGGCGACTCAAGCCCTGTCGCAACGGTTGTGACGTTGCCGTACTTATCTATGCTGCGGATCGCGCCGTTGCCCGTATCCGAGATGTAAAGCGTTCCTCCGTCGTCGACGGTAAGCCCGGTGGGCCGGTCAAAGGTCGCCGTTCTCGCTTCGCCGTCCTTGCGTCCCGCTTCTCCGGTTCCGGTAAGCGTCTTTACGCGGTCGGCGCCGATAAAGCGGATCACGTTGCTCTGCGTGTCGGAAACGGCATAGCCGTCAAGGAAGGGCACAATGTCCCACGGCTCGGTAAAGAAGGCGTGATCCCTCTCGCCGTCATGATAGGCTCCGACGGGCTCGCCCGAGGCGTCGAGCACGCCGATCTTTCCCGCGACGATGGAGCACTTATTGCCCTTTACCATCCATACGATCTTGTTGAAGGTGTCTGTCACAAGCATCGATCCGTCTTCTGTGAGCGTGACGCCGGAGAGCTTCCCGCCGCGGAAATCCTCAACGTCCAGCGCGGACACGGGCAGCGCCAGCACCATTGCCAGCGCGAGAGCAATTGCAAGCACACGTTTTTTCATTTCTTTTCTCCCTCTCTTTTAGTCCAATTTGTCAAGCACGAGGACCTCGAAGCCCTCCGCCTTGCCCTTCAGCTTTATCGTCCCGCCGAGCGAGGTGGTCTTTGCCCTGTCGCCCAGCGCGTCCGCGACCGCGCGGGATATATACACCGTGCCGCCCGGGGCGTTCGCCTCAAGCCGCGCCGCAGTGTTCACCGTGTCGCCGATGGCGGTGTAATCCATTCGCTTCGGCGCGCCGATGTTTCCGACGACCGCGGGGCCGTAGTTGACGCCAACGCCGAAGGAGACCGTGCGTCCGAAGCGCGCCATCAGCTCCTCGCCGACCGCCTTCGAGCCCTCCACCATGTCCATCGCCGCCCGGCAGGCGAGATAGATCGCGTCGTCCTGCGGCAGAGGCGCGTTCCAGAACGCCATCGTGCAGTCACCGACAAACTTGTCCAGCGTACCGTGATTCTTCATGATGCACTCGGTGGTGAGCGTCAGGTACTTGTTGATGATCTCGACGACGGTGGGCGGATCCAGCGCCTCGCTCATCGTCGTGAAGCCGCGGATATCCACAAACAGCACCGCGATGTCGTACAGCTTTCCGCCGAGCTCCAGCGCGTCGCTGCCCTGCTCGATGAGCTGCTTCATAACGCCGGGGTCGATGTAGTGGCCGAAGGTATTCTGCACGCGGTGCTTCTCGCGCTGCGCGCGGATGTAGTTGACCACGACCGAAACAATGAATAGCAGCGTGACGAACAGCGGCACATAAAGCACATGCAGAATGTGTCCCCCGCGGTACAGAAGCGCGCACACGCCGATCCATCCGAGGCTCAGCGCCAGCCACACCGGGACCGCATACGCCACACGCCTGTCGTAGAACCAGAGCAGCGCCGCCACACACAGCACGAACACCAGCACGAGCTGAAGCTTCTCATTGACCTCAAGCTTGGAATAGCCCGCCCGGAAGGCGTCGATGGCGTTCGCCTGTATCTCAACGCCGTACATGGGCTTCGAGTGGTCGACCGAGGTGACATAGTCGTCCTGCATTCCCGCGGCGTAAGGCCCGATGAGCACGATCTTGTCCGCGAATTCAGTGCTGTCCACCTCGCCGGATATCAGATCGTAGACCGAAACCCCGTCGTAGTAGCCGCGCGGGTTCTCGGTGAACGGCAGGTAGAAAAAGCTGCCTTCGGAGGTCGCGGGCTCGGGGTTCACCGTCTCGCCGCGCGCCTCGCAGGCGCGCTCGTAGAGCTCGCGGGAGAAGGACTTGACCCGCCCCACGCCCGGAACGTCCACCCAGAGCATCATGTGCCGGATCACGCCGTCGCTGTCGTGCATGGCGTTGATGTGGCCTGTCGAGCTCACCTCGGCGAGCTCTTCAAAGGGAGAATCCCACGCCAGCACCGCGCGCGAGTCGAGATAGAAGCCCTCGTCCGTGTTCACGATCTCGCTGCCGAAGGTCGCCGCGGAGGCAAAGACCACGTTGCCGTACTCCGCCGCCGCGTTGACGAGATAGTCGTCCGCGTCCGGGTCGGAGCTGTTCCCGATGTAGAGCACATCGATGCCAATAACGGCGGGATGGGCGTCGGGATCGGAGTTGAGGTATTCGATTGCCTCCGCGATGTAGCTTCTCGGCCAGGGCAAAGGCCCCAGCTCGTCCAGCGCGCGCTGATCCATACCGATGACGACGATCTCGCCGTCTGTGCCTTCGGGCTGCTGATACAACCGGTCGGAGGCCGCACCGTCAACGCTCCTGAGTATCCCCGTGGCAGCTATGACGGTCATCGCCGCCGCGGTCGCGAGCGCGACCGCGAGGCGGATAATCAATTGTTTCGTCTTTTTCATGTTCATGCCGGTTCATAGTCTCCGTCGGAGCATTTGATGACCCTGCTCCCGAGGTTGAAGATACCCTTGACCGCCTTCCACTGCTCGACCGTGCCGAGGAAGGTGACGTTTGTCAGCGCGTTACAGTCCTTGAATACCGTTGTGCCGATGGTCGAGCTGACCCCGTTTTCCGTAACGATCCTGCCGATAAACGTCACGCTCGCGGGAATAACGAGGTTGTTCAGAGCGATGCAGCCCTCGAACGCCTGACTGTCGATTGAGGTAACGCTTGTCGGTATGCTCACGCTCGCGAGGTTCTCGCAGCCGATAAACTCGGCATACTC
>JAFZQQ010000294.1 GCA_017620315.1 Oscillospiraceae bacterium
GAGACGAGATCACGGACTACGAGGCGAAGAAGAAGGCCGAAAACACGCTGCCGGAGATGGCGGGCTACACCTTCGACAATTTCATTGTCGGCAACTCCAACAAATTTGCCCACGCGGCGGCGATCCGCGTCGCCAAAGAACCAGGTTCTTCCTACAATCCCCTCTTCATTTACGGCAATTCCGGCCTTGGCAAGACCCACCTGCTGCTGGCGATCGGCCAGTATATCCATGAAAATGAGCCCACAAAAAAGATCGCCTATGTCAAGGGCGACGATTTTACCGTTCAGATGGTCAAAGCCATCAAGGATGGCAATACCGAAGATTTTCAAAACAAATACCGTAATGTAGACCTGTTTCTGGTAGACGATATTCAGTTCATCGCGGGAAAACAGGCCACCCAGAACGAGTTTTTCCACACCTTCAACAATCTCTACGAGGCCGGCCACCAGATCGTCATCACCTCCGACCGACCGCCCATGGAGATGAGCCTGCTCGACGACCGTCTGCGCACCCGCTTTGAAGGCGGACTGATGGCGGACATCCAGCCGCCCGATCTGGAGACACGCATGGCCATCACGCGCAACAAAGCCGCGCAGCTCGGACTGATTTTATCGGACGAGGCGGTCGAGTACATTGCGGCGAAAATCACCTCGAATATCCGTCAGCTGGAGGGCGTGATCAACCGTTTAACCGCCTACAAGGAAATTTTGAACGACGTGATCACGACCGAATCCGTCGACCGTGCGATCAAGGACGTGATCCGCACCGGCACCTTCATCCCCACGCCCGATATCATCATCCGCGAGACCGCGCGCTACTACTCGCTCACGGCTGAAGAAATTCGCAGCCAGAACCGCTCCAAGCAGGTAGCTCGCGCCCGTCAGGTGTCCATGTATCTGATGCGCTCGCTGACCAACCTCTCTTTGCAGGACATCGGCGCTCAATACCAGGATCGAAACCACGCCACGGTTTTGACCTCGATCCGCAAGGTGGAGGATCTGCTGAAAAGCGACAGCACCATGGCCGGCACGATCCGGGATATTACGTCCAACATCAACTCCTGATTATCCACATATTTTGGTGGAATGTGGGAAGAAAATCTGTGGAAAGATTTTTTCGCGCAGCCTCTGTGGACAAGTACTTTTTCCTCCACATTTTTTTCCACAATAAAAAATCCCTTACTTATTGGCATTTTCCCACTTTCCCACATTTTTTTCGTTAATAACAAATATAACAAAAAAATATATGACTGATTGATAGACAAAACACGAGAAATCAATGGTTTACAAGGAGGAACACCATGAAATTCAGCTGTGAAAAATATCTGCTTCAAAATGCCGTTTCCATCGCCTCTCGCGCTGCGGCTTCCAAAAGCCCGATCCCGGCTCTGGAGGGTTTGCTGCTGCAGGCCATGGGCGATCTGCGTGTGACAGGTTACGACCTGAAAGAGGGGATTTACACGAACGTCGGCGCGGACATTGCCGAGCCGGGCGCCATCGTTGTCGGCGCGCGCTTTTTCGGCGAGGTCATTCGCCGTCTGCCGGACGGGATCGTGACGGTCAGTGCGGATGAGGACAATAAGGTCAAGGTCAAGTGTGGGCGCAGCGAATTCAACTTTATGGGCATCCATGCCGGTGATTATCCGGAAATGCCCGGCGTCGATCCCGTCAATAACATCGTTATTCCGCAGAATACCCTGCGCGGAATGATCGATCAGACCATCTTTGCCGTATCTACCAATGAGGTGCGCCCGATCTACACCGGCACGCTCTTTGAAATTGAGGATCATCTGCTGACGCTGGTTTCTGTGGACGGCTACCGTCTTGCCAAGCGCTGTGAGGAAATTGAGGACGGGCAGCTCGAAAGCTGCAGCTTCGTCGTGCCCGGCACGGCGCTGAGCGACGTACAGCGAATCTGCGGCGACGAGGGGAACGTGCAAATCTCCGTCGGCACCAAGCATATCTCCTTTGTCGTCGGCGATACCGTTGTCGTTACCCGCCGTCTTGAGGGAGAGTTCCTCAATTATAAAAAGTCGATTCCAGACAGTTTCCGTTACGTCATTAAGGTAGATCGCAGCGAAATCATGAGCGTCATCGACCGCGTTGCTGTCATTGTAAGTGAGAAAAACTCCTCGCCCGTTCGTATGCGCTTCGGCGACGGCGTCATTGATTTTCTGTGCATGACACCGCTCGGAAAATCTGAGGATCAGTGCGGCTGCGAGGGCAGTGGCGAGGACTTGGAGATTGGCTTCAACGACCGCTATCTGATGGATGCCTTGAAGGCTGCGGGACAGGACGAGCTGCATTTGTGCCTGAACACCGCCTCCTCTCCGAGCGTGATCGAGGCCGCCGACGGCAGCAAAAAATTCACCTATATGATCCTGCCGGTGAGACTGCGCGCCGGGGATTGACGAAAACTTTTCTTTGATGGTGATAGAATGGAAACGATCCATATCCATACAGAGTTTATTAAGCTGGAGGCTTTGCTGAAATTCGCTGCGCTGGCGGAGACCGGCGGCGAGGCCAAAAATCTGATCGTTGACGGACTGGTGACGGTCAACGGCGAGCTGTGTACGATGCGCGGGAAAAAAATCCGTGCGGGCGACCGCGTGTGCCTGGCCGGACAGGAGCTTTTGGTAGAGCAGGCATGAAAATCAACAAAATCGCGCTCAATGGCTTTCGCAATTACGAATGGGAAACGGCGGAGTTTGCCCCCGGAACCAACGTCATCACCGGCGCCAACGCGCAGGGGAAGACCAATTTACTCGAGGCGGTTTACATGCTCTCCACCGGGCGCAGCTTTCGTACGCGCTTTGACCGGGAGCTGGTCGGCTTCGGCTATTCTTCGGCGGAGATTCTCGCGGAGGTGGACAGTAAGGATCGCGAGCAGAGCATCCGCATCGTGCTGCAGCCGGGACAGGGAAAAAAAATTCAGGTCAACGGCGTCAGGAAGACGGCATCGGAATTGGGTCAAACGCTCAACACCGTGCTCTTTTGTCCGGACGATCTGAATTTGATCAAGGAAGGCGCCGCACTGCGCCGGCGGATGATGGACAATGCCATCTCGCAGATTCGACCGCGCTATGCGGAGCTTTTGGCGGAATTCAACCGCCTGTATGAGCATAAGAGCCGGATCCTGAAGGATTGGCGGGAAAAGCCATCGCTGCTCGATACGCTCGACGAATTTTCCGATGCAATGGCTCGCGTATCGGCTCAGATGATCCGCTATCGCGCCGCATTTTCTCTGCGGCTGGACGCGGCGGCAGCGCCCATCCACCGCGAGTTTTCCGGTGAGGGCGAGGCGCTGCGCCTGCAGTACGAGACCGTCAGCACTGTGCGGGACACCACGGCGAGCGCCAAGGAAATCTATTACGATATCTGTGAGCATCAGGAGCGCCACCGCCAGGCGGAGTTGGAGGCCGGGCAGTGTCTGACCGGCGCGCACAAGGACGATCTGCTCGTCTTCATCAATGAAAAATCCGCGCGCAGCTTCGCCTCACAGGGGCAGACGCGCACGGCGGCGCTGTCGCTGAAGCTTGCCGAGCGGGAGATATTTCTCGACGAGACCGGGGAATACCCCATTTTGCTGCTGGACGATGTGCTCTCCGAGCTCGATCCGCGGCGGCAGTCCTTCGTTCTCAATCGCATCGGCGGCGGTCAAACCCTGATCAGTTGTTGTGAGGACGAGGGGATATCCAGCCGTACCGGCGGGAGACTTTTGTTTGTACAGGCCGGACGGATTCGCGCCGGCCAAAGAGGGTAAGGCCATGTATTTACATCTGGGAAAGGGAACCGTAATCCCCCAAAAGGAGATCATCGGGATCTTTGATCTGGATATCACCAGCCAGAGTCATTTGACGCGCAGGTATCTGCGCATGGCAGAGCAGGCCGGTACCGTCGTCAACGCGGCGGAGGATATCCCAAAATCCTTCGTCATTTGCAGCGACGGACAAAAGTGCCGCGTCATATTAAGTCAGATGGCCTGTGCGACGCTGCTTAAGAGAGCAAGCGAATACTAATTCGTCATGAGGAATTCGGAGCTCGGAGTTTATGGCGTCGCGCCTTGCGCGACAAATCCGAAGCATCAAAAAAACCTTCGCAAAAGGAAAGGAAACGACTTCTATGTCTGAAAACATCGAACAGATCAAACAGGAATACCACGGCAGTGGAGCACGCCTACGGCGCCTCGGAGATCCAGGTGCTGGAGGGGCTGGAAGCCGTGCGGAAGCGGCCGGGCATGTACATCGGCTCTACCTCCGCCAGCGGCCTGCACCACCTCGTCTATGAGATCGTGGACAACTCCATCGACGAGGCTCTGGCCGGCTACTGCTCCGAGATCACCGTGGAGATCGGAAAGGACAACATCATCACCGTGTCCGACAACGGCCGGGGCATCCCCGTGGACATCCAGCAGCAGACCGGCAAGCCCGCCCTGGAGGTGGTCTTCACCATCCTCCACGCCGGCGGCAAGTTCGGCGGCGGCGGCTACAAGGTCTCCGGCGGCCTCCACGGCGTGGGCGCCTC
>JAFZQQ010000295.1 GCA_017620315.1 Oscillospiraceae bacterium
AATACCTCTGCGCCTGCGCGATATGCGCTTTCACGGCGACATCGCGGCTGAGGTCTACAGGATCGGCTTTCCGTCGATCCTTATGCAGTCTGTGAGCTCGCTGCTGGTGTTCAGCCTCAATCAGATCCTGCTGACCTTTTCCACGGTGGCAACGGCGGTATACGGAGCTTACTTCAAGCTTCAAAGCTTTATCTTCATGCCTATCTTCGGACTCAACAACGGCATGGTGCCGATCATCTCGTTCAACTACGGCGCGCGCCGCCCCGACCGCGTGAAGCGCACGATCCGCCTCTCGATTTATACGGCGGTGTCGATCATGGGCGTTGGGTTTCTGCTTTTTGAGCTGTTTCCCGCGCAGCTTTTGAGTGTGTTCAACGCCTCGGAGGAAATGCTCGCGCAGGGCATACCCGCGCTGCGGATCATTGCCACGCACTTTATGCTCGCGGGCTTCTGCATCATCGCCGGCTCGGTCTGCCAGGCGATCGGCAACCCGCTGCATTCGCTGTTTATCTCCATCTGCCGTCAGATGCTCGCGCTGCTTCCGGCGGCGTATCTGCTGAGCCTTACGCGGCGTCTTGAGCTGGTCTGGCTTGCCTTCCCGATAGCAGAGGTCGTTTCGCTGACGCTGTCGGTGATCTTCCTCAAAAAGACCCTGCGGCGCATGAACGAAAAACTGGGCGTCGAATAAAGACGGCGCCGCTTTCCGCACAGATCGCGGAAAGCGGCGCTGCTGTCATTTTTTGAGATATTCGTTCGGATCGATGAATTCGCCGTCTTTTGTCACGCTGAAATGCAGGTGCGGCGCAAGCGCGGATTCGCCGAGTGCGGTGCTGCCCACGGAACCGATCATCTGCCCCGCGGTGACATAGTCGCCCACCATGACCGTCGGCTCGCTCTGGAGATTGGAGTAGATCGTGTCATAGCCTCCGTCGTGGGAGAGGACGACCGTAGTTCCCATGAGGTCGTCGTCGCGCACGTCGATCACCGTGCCGGCGCAGGCGGCGCACACGGGAGTTCCGGGGTCTGCCGCAAGGTCGACGCCGTCATGTGTGCGCCAGTCGCCCATGGTCTCGTCGTAGACGAGGGCGTCCATGGAAAATGCCGCTACGGTCTCGCCGACAAGCGGGTCGACCACCAGAACGGGAGCGGACGGGGTGAAGTCCGCAACGACCGGCTCCGGCGGCAGCGTGACGGTAACGATGTTCTGCGCCGGAGCCGCCGCTTCGACCCTGGGCTCCGGCTCGGGAGTATCCGGCTTTTGCCGTTCGTTCGGCTTCTGCGCCGTCGATACCTGAGAGGGCGCGTCCGGGTGCGGAGCCGTCTCTGTCACCGGCTTCTGCGCCGGCGAGGTCGTGCTGCTGCGGGGAATGAGCGTCCAATAGCCCGCGACGGCAAGCGCCGTCACAACGAGGAACAGGGCTATGTATGCCCCCGTTCCGTCAAAGAAATGCCGCGGCTTGCGGCTGCCTGTGTTGCTCATGCTTTGACTTCCTTTCATCGTAATGGATGGAAAAATGCTTCAGCGGTATTGTGTCCCGCCGAAGCATTTTTGATACATGAGCATTGTAATTTTTTAAAGCGATCAAAAGCGTTATTTTACAATAAGCGTTTTTCCGTCCATCTCGGGCGGCTGCTCCATGCCCATCACGTCGAGCATCGTCGGCGCGATGTCCGCAAGACGGCCGGGACGAAGCTCTGTGCCCGCGCCGCAGAGGATGAAGGGGACGGGATTGGTGGTGTGCGCCGTCATCGGGCTCACTCCGTCCTCCTGAAGCATCTGCTCGCTGTTGCCGTGATCTGCCGTGACCATTGCGATGCCGCCCATCTGCAGCGTCGCCTCAACGACCTTGCCGACGCTTGAGTCCACCGTCTCCACTGCCTTCACCGCCGCGTCGAAGACGCCCGTGTGGCCGACCATGTCGCAGTTGGCGAAGTTGAGTATGACCACGTCGTATTCGCCGGAGAGGATGCGCTCGACGCACTTTTCCGTGACCTCGGGCGCGCTCATTTCGGGCTGGAGATCGTAGGTCGCAACCTTGGGAGAGGGGACAAGCACACGATCCTCGCCCTCGTATTGCGTTTCGACGCCGCCGTTGAAGAAGAAGGTGACATGGGCGTACTTCTCGGTCTCCGCTATGCGGAGCTGGGTCATGCCCATCTTCGAGAGGTATTCGCCGAGGTTGTTTTCGACCCTCAACCGCGGGAAAGCGACAAGCACGTTCGGCATGGTCGCGTCATATTCGGTGTTGCAGACGTAGGTGACGGGGAAACGCTCGCGTTTGAAGCCGTCGAACTCCGGATCGACGAAGGCGCGGGTCAGCTCGCGGGCACGGTCCGGACGGTAGTTGAAGAAGATGATGCTGTCATTGTCGCCGACCATGCCCTGCTTGTCGCAGACGACAGGCTCGACAAACTCATCGGTAACGCCGTTTTCATAGCTCGCCTCGACCGCGGCGACGGGATCGCTGTTCTGCGCGCCGTCTCCGTAGACGATCGCGTCATAAGCCGCCTCGACGCGATCCCACCGCTTGTCGCGATCCATGGCGTAATAGCGCCCCATGACCGTTGCGATCTTCCCGACGCCGAGCTCGGCGCATTTTTTCTGCGTCTGCGCGACGAAGCCCTTTCCGCTTGTGGGCGAGACGTCGCGCCCGTCGAGGAAGCAGTGGATGTAAACGCGGGTGAGGCCCTTTATGCTCGCCATCTTCAAAAGAGCGTACAGGTGCTCAAGCGTGGAGTGTACTCCGCCGTCTGAGTGCAGGCCCATCAGATGAAGCGCGGTGCCCTTTTCAAGGCAAGCGTCCATCGCGGCGTTATAGGCGGGATTCTCAAAGAATGTACCGTCCTCTATGGAGCGGGTGATGCGGGGAAGATCCTGGAACACCACGCGGCCTCCGCCGATGTTGGTGTGACCTACCTCGCTGTTGCCCATCTGCCCCTCCGGAAGCCCGACGTCGAGCCCGGAGGCAGACAGGGTCGTGTGCGCGTATTCGGCAAACAGCCTGTCAAGCACCGGGGTCTTCGCCGCGCGTATGGCGTTGCCCTCGATCTTGTCGCTAAGACCGAAGCCGTCCATTATGATCAATGTGGTAGGGGCTTTTTTCATGGAACCCTCTCCTGTTGAAATATGATATTTACCTCTCAGCCCTGATTGGCCGCGTGAACGATCGCGATCAGCTTATCCGCCTTGAGCGAGGCTCCGCCGATAAGACCGCCGTCGATATCCTCATGTGAGAGGAGCTCCCTGGCATTCTCGGGATTCATGCTGCCGCCGTACTGAATGGTGACGCCTCGGGCGAGACGCGCGCCGTAGAGCGAGCGGATCGTGGCGCGGATAAAGGTGCAGACCTCGGCAGCCTGCTCGCCGGTCGCGGTCTTGCCGGTCCCGATCGCCCAAATGGGCTCGTAGGCGATGACGCAGCGGCGGATCTGCTCGGCGGGTACGCCGGCCAGAGCGGACTTGACCTGAAGCGCGATGAGCTCCATGGTGACGCCCATTTCGCGCTGCTCAAGCGACTCTCCGACGCAGATGATCGGGTTGAGACCCGCCTCAAGCGCGGCATGAACCTTCTTGTTGACGATTATGTCCGTTTCGCCGAAGTATTGGCGGCGTTCGCTGTGCCCGACGATGACGTATCTCACGTCAATATCCGCCAGCATTTCGGCCGAAACCTCGCCTGTATAAGCGCCGGATTTCTCATAAAAAATATTTTCGGCTCCGACGGCAACGCGGCTGTCCTTAAACGCGCGCACTGCCGCGGGTACATCGACCAGAGGAACGCACACGACGACGTCGCACCACTTGGTCTTGGGAAGAAGAGCCTTGAATTCCTCTGCGAAAGCCTTGGTTTCGGAGGGGGTCTTGTTCATCTTCCAGTTTCCGGCGATAATGGTCTTGCGATATCTGCGGTTCATAGCATCGGTTCTCCTTATATAGTATTCAAAAAGCAATTTGCTTATTTATCCTCACCTGTCCAGCAGGCAGGCTGCGCCCGGTAACGTCCCCCGCGGGGACCCTTTGATTTTATTACGCGCTGACGCGCGGCTCCCTCGCCTTCGCTCGG
>JAFZQQ010000296.1 GCA_017620315.1 Oscillospiraceae bacterium
GCCGAGGCCGGTCAGCAGCGACACGACAAGGTTTGAGGCCACCATGTTCACTCTGGTTCTTCCCAGGCGCGACTGAAGCACGCAGATCAGCGCGGCGAAGCACGCCGCCGTGAGCGCGTCCCAGATCGTTCCGCCGAAAAAGACCGCATAGCTCGCGCAGCCCAGCGTTCCTCCCAGCAGCACCGAGCCGAAGGGCTTATGGCCGGACGCGACCGCGTCGAGCTTTGCGCTCAGCTCCTCCACGGGCATCGGCTCGGCGCAGCAGCGGCGGCTGATAGCGTTGAGCCTGTCCACCCGGTAAAAATCCGTCGTCGGGCCGGAGCGTATGCGCCGCGTCTCGGTCATAGCCTCGGTCTGCGGGAATTCCATGGTAACGCTCACAAGCGAGGTGATGACGAACACATCCACCCGCTTTGTCCCGTAAGTCGCGCCGATGCGCGAGAGCGTATCCTCAACGCGGCCTATCTCCGCGCCCGCGTCGAGCATAAGCTCGCCCATCTCGAGCAGGCAGTCCATAAGCTTGAGCTGTTCCTGCCTTGTCATTTCCATTTTCAGCCACTCTCCTGTCTTTAATTGTGTGCAGCTGCACCTGTTTCTCCCGTGTTTATTGCGCATTACTATATATATTGGCACTTTTTTTGTCAACCTTGAATTTATGATATGGTACAAATGATGGGTGACAGATAAAAGAGGAAATTCACCTCAAACATGGTATGATGTAGTTACCACACAAACATCGCCATGAAAGAGATGAATTTCCATGACAAGTTTAGCATCGAAAGCTCATTTTCGTCAACGGGTAATTCGATATTCAGAAAGACACGGAGTCACAAAAGCAGCAGACCGTTTCCGCGTATGTAGAAACGCAATCTATGAGTGGAAAGCGCGATACGACGGCAACTGGAAAAGCCTGCTGGACAGATCGCATCGTCCGCACCATCATCCGGCGGAGCATAGGCAAGAGGAATATGACCTGATACGCCGGTATTGGCGTCGCAACAAAGATGACCGAATGATTCTGTGGATGAAGATCTGCGAAAAGGGCTATAAGCGCGGCTACAAGAGCATGTGCCGAGCTTTGAAACGGATGCAGCTTGAAAGTGAGGAAAAGGCCCGTCGAGCATATAAGCCAAAGCCGTATGCAAAAGCAGATTATCCGGGGCAAAAGGTACAGATAGACGTAAAATATGTTCCGAAAGAGTGTGTTGCGGGAACAGCAAAATACTACCAATATACGGCGATAGACGAGTGTACAAGACTTGTGTTCCGCGAAATGTACGATGAACACAGCACGTTCAGTTCAGAGGACTTTATCAAGAAAGCTATTGCGTTTTTCCCATTCAAGATAGAACTGGTGCAGACAGACAATGGAACGGAATGGACGAACGCGCTTCTGAGCAACGAGCCGACGCCGACGCTGTTTGAGCAGGCGCTGATTGACGCTGGGATTGCCTACAAGCGGATACGGGTAGCAACGCCCCGGCACAACGGTAAGGTAGAGCGGCAGCACCGAACCGACCAGAAGCGCTTTTACAAGAATCTGCGCATGTACAGCCTGGAGGACGGCCGGGCGCAGCTTGCCAGGTATAACCGCTTTTCCAATACGATCCCGAAGGTTTGTCTCGGGTACAAATCACCGGATGAAGTTCTTGCTGAATTTCAGGCAAAGGCAGACGAGCCGCGCCGAATTTGAGAAGGAACTCGTTGCCTACGGCTCCTCCTTCCTTCTCAAATTCGATAGCTATATGCTACATCATATTTTTTGAGGAAAGTGTCACCCATCATTGACGACTCTACACACTTTTTTTGTCAACCTTGAATTTACCTCTTTGCAAATTGGGAAATATGTGTTATAGTGTTTTTTGATATTCGGGAGCGAAGCGTCCCGCAACATGGAGGTATGAAAATGAAAAAGCTTCTCTCGACCCTGCTGGCATTGACGATGCTCTTCGTCTATGCCGTACCCGCGTTTGCCGCCGACGACGAAGGCGGAGACGTGCGCGACACCAATTTCTTCACCGAGCAAGAGCACACCGACCTCAACTTCAGCGACCTCAAGTACGAGAAGGTCGAACTCCAGCCCATTCTGGACGAGGCTGCCGCTCTCAAGGAGCTCGCCAAGGATCCCGCCAATGCCAAGGAGTTCGAAGAGCGCTTCTTTGCGTTCAAGGACAGCGTTTACTACCTCTACGGCATGTGGTGCATCGTTGACATCCAGACCGACCACGACGCCAACGACGAATGGGCCGTCGAGGAATCTCAGGCCGCCTACGCCGACCTCTTGGACGCCTTTGACGCCTTTAACGGCGTTGTTCGCGACGTTCTTCTTCTTGAAAACGCCTGCTCCGAGGTCCTCAGCTCCCGTCTGACTGAGGAGGACATCGCCGATTACCTCGACTATGAGGACATGACCGACGAGGAGAGGGATCTCAACGCCAGAGAGCAGGAGCTCGTGGCGGCTTACAAGTCCCTCGACACTAAGGCCGGCGACATGGAGTTCGAGTATGAGGGCGTGAAGTATACCGACAACAACGTCTACGACGCCTACACTGCCGGCGACATCGACTATGACACCTATGTCACCATCAGCCGCTACATCGCCAAGGAGCTCAACCTGAAGTACGGCGAGATCTTCATGGAGCTGCTTGAGATCCGCAACAAGCTGGCGGTGCTCAAGGGCTATGAGAACTATGCCGAGTATGCCTATCCCGAGACCTACAACCGCGACTACACCACCAAGGACATCGAGGCCTTTGCCGCCGCGGTCAAAGAATATCTCTGCGACGACTTCTGGACGCTGGTCGACTTCATGTCCAGCCCCGACGCCACTGAGTTCCCGCTCGAGCCCGAGGCCTACACCGGCTCCAACGTGTTCGAGACGCTCATGCCGTATTTCGGCCAGCTCTCCGACGAGCTGCTCGAATCCGCGACCTATATCTATGAGCACGGCTCCTATGACCTCGATCCCTATCCCGGAAAGACCGGCACCGCGTATTCCCGCTGCATCGCCTACTACAACATGCCGTTCTTCTTCAATAACGCCGACGGCAACTACAACGACCTGACCACCGCCATCCATGAGCTTGGCCACAACAACAACACCTATTGGTCCGGCCACGACTGGAACGATCCCAGCACCGACATCGACACCGCCGAGGTTCACTCTCAGGGCCTTGAGCTGCTGATGTTCAAGTTCTATCCCGAGATGTTCGGCACGCAGGCGGACGCCGTTGCCCAGAAGACCCTCGTCAACATCATCTACAGCGTCATTCAGGGCTGCATCCACGACGAGCTGCAGCGCTTCGCCTATGCCACCCCCAACGTCACCCTTCAGCAGATCAACGAGTTCTACTGCAAGATCATGAAGGAGTACGGCCGCATCGCGAAGGACGACCCGCGCACCGAGATGTACGGCTGGTATGAGGTGCCCC
>JAFZQQ010000297.1 GCA_017620315.1 Oscillospiraceae bacterium
GTCATAACCCGCTTCGGTTCAACATGTTTTCCTTTTTTTGGAAGTCTGAAAACGGTTTTTTCCTTTTGCGCCAAAAGGAAAAAACCGGTGTCAGAAACCGTTCCCCCGTCCCCGCGCCCGCAGGGCGCGGAAAACCCCCAAAGCCGCCGCGCAGCGGCAAATACGCAAAAGGTGAATGTATGGATGAGGAAAGGCTCGGACAGGAGATCCTGTTCGCCGCGCGAAATGAGCTGTATATGGCGATGCCGTACCTGGATGCGGCACTTTGCTCCCTGCGTTTTGAGCGCGCGGGGGACGTCACTGCGTCTCTCGCGACCGACGGCGAGACGCTTTTTTACGACGGGAATTACCTCGCAGAGCGCTATATGCGCGGACGCAGAGCTGTCAATCGCGCGTATCTGCACGTTATTCTGCACTGTTTGCTGCGTCATCCCGCGAAAAAGCGCGCTCACAACGGCGAGCTGTGGGACCTCGCCTGCGACGCTGCGGTCGAAAGCATACTCGATTCTCTTGACTATCCCTGTCTCAAAGCCGCGGCAGCGCCCGCGCGGGATAAGTTTTTCAACGCCTGCCGCGCCGAAATGAAAGTTCTGACCGCAGAGGGCATATACCGTCATCTGCAGCGCGAGAGGCTGTCGGAGTACGAGCTTGCCCAGCTCGGCAGGCTGTTCCTTCAGGACGACCATGGGCTCTGGACCGGGGAGGACGGGCAGAGCGCCCGTCAGGATGAACGCTGGAAGGGAATGGCTGAAACTACGCAGACCGCAATGGAGACCGTCCTCGCTGGGAAGGCGGAGGGCGGCGAGGGCGTGCTGGAGCAGCTGCGCGTCTCCGCAAGGGACGATGTGGACTACAGGGCGTTCCTGCTGCGCTTTGCCGCACCGCGTGAGATCATGACGGTGGACGGCGATTCCTTTGACTATGTCTATTACACCTACGGGCTCTCGCACTACGGCAATATGCCGCTGATAGAGCCGCAGGAGACCCGCGAGGAGCGGCGCGTCGAGCAGCTTGTCATCGCGCTCGACACCTCGATGTCCACCAGCGGAGAGCTTGTGCGGGATTTTTTGCGCTGCACCTGGGCGATACTCCGCAGCGCGGACACCTTCGCGCGAAGGCTGGATATCCGCATCATACAGTGTGACGACCGGGTGCGCTCGGACGATGCCATACACAGCACGGACGAGCTTTCCGGCTATATGGACGCCTTTACCCTCAGCGGCGGCAGCGCAACAGACTTCCGCCCGGTTTTCGACCACATTGCCGAGGCGCAGAAGCGCGGCGAGTTGACGGCGCTGCGCGGGCTTATCTATTTCACCGACGGCATGGGCGTCTACCCGCGCAAGCGCCCGCGGTACGACACGGCGTTCGTAATGCCGGAGGAGCCGCCGATATCCTTTCAGACGCCGCCATGGGCGATCAGGCTCGTCCTGCCCCCGGCAGAGCTGGAAAAGGCGGCGCGCGGCGCCGCGGACTGGGATGAGCCGCTTGAGGCAATGCCAGAGCTGTAACGGAGGATGAATATGAACATCAAGGAAGCCAAGCTTGAAATAACGAACACACTCAAGGCGTATCTTGCAAAGGACGCTTACGGCGGGTATCTTATCCCGCCCATTCGTCAGAGACCGGTGCTGCTGATGGGGCCTCCGGGCGTCGGCAAAACGCAGATCATGGAGCAGATCGCGCGTGAGACCGGCGTGGGGCTTGTCGCGTATACGATCACCCATCACACGCGCCAGAGCGCCGTTGGCCTGCCGTTTATCGAAACGCGCACCTACGACGGAACGGAGCGCCACGTCACGGAATACACGATGAGCGAGATACTTGCCAGCGTGTATAACCTGATGGAGCACACCGGCATACGCGAGGGCATTTTGTTCCTCGACGAGATCAACTGCGTCAGCGAAACGCTCGCGCCGATGATGCTGCAATTTCTGCAGTGCAAGACCTTCGGCAACCAGTCGCTGCCGGAAGGCTGGCTGATCGTCGCCGCCGGCAATCCGCCGGAGTACAACAAGTCGGTGAGGGATTTTGACGTCGTTACCCTTGACCGCGTACGGAGAATGGACGTCGCCGAGGATTTCTCCGTCTGGAAGGAATACGCGCTCCGCAAGGGACTGCACGGCGCCGTGATCTCGTACCTGGACATAAAAAAGGACAATTTCTACCGCATAGAAACCACCGCGGACGGCGTTCAGTTTGCCACAGCGCGCGGCTGGGAGGATCTGAGCGAGTTAATCTATGCCTATGAGTCTATTGGTTTGCGGGTAGATCGTACGGTAATAGGGGAGTATATCCAGCTTCCGCGCATTGCCAAGGACTTCGCCAACTACCTGCAGCTCTATTACAAGTATCAGAAAACCTATCATGTCGACGAGATACTCGGCGGAAGCTGGCAAAAGGTGACCGCCTCCGAGTTCCGCGCTGCGCCGTTCGACGAAAAGCTCTCTGTCATGGGGCTGCTGCTCTCGCGGCTCGGCGAGGCTGCGCGCACCGCGCGCCGCCAGGACGCGGTCACGGACGCTCTTCACGCCGCGCTGACCGATTTCAAGTCGAGGCTTGCCTCAAACGCGCCGCAGATAGCCCTCGCAGAGCTTATATCTCAGCGCAGGGACGCCCAGCGTATCGCGAAGGA
>JAFZQQ010000298.1 GCA_017620315.1 Oscillospiraceae bacterium
GGGCATACACCGACGGTGCTGGAGAGCGAGTTCGCGTATAACGGCGGTCGTGTGTTCCGCTAGTGCGACAAGCGGAAGGGCTGTGTGTTTTACGATATTGACTGCGGTTGCGTGTTTCGCGGCAGATACCCGGACGCACGGCTCGCCTGCATCCGTCTGGAGGACGAAGCGGTATTCTATGTTTAGGAGGGCACTATGAGAATTCAAATTCATCGTGGAACGCATCAGATCGGCGGTAGCGTAACTGAGATCACCTCCGACGACACCCGCGTTTTCATCGACTTCGGCAGCGAACTGCCCGGCGCGGACGGCGTTGTAAAGCCCGAAACGCTTTCCGTCCCCGGTGTGACCGAGGGTGAGCCGCGCTGTGACGCGGTGTTTTTCACACACACCCACGGCGACCACATCGGACAGCTTGACCGCATCCATCCTTCGATCCCGCTCTACATGGGCGCGACGGCGCGGGAGCTTTGCCTGTGCCTGAACCGCTATCTGGCGGACAAGGGGATCGACCGCGCAGCGGCGCTGGCGGCGCTGGAGCGCGCGAACACATTCACCCCGGCTCATCCCATCACGGTCGGGAGTATCCGGGTAACGCCGTTTTTGATCGACCATTCCGCATTCGACGCCTATATGTTCCTGATTGAAGCGGACGGGAAGCGCGTTCTGCACACAGGCGATTTTCGTGGACACGGTTTTCGCGGGAAGGCGTTGATCCCAATGCTCGAAAAGTATGTGGGGCAGGTCGATTGGCTGGTTTGCGAGGGCACGATGCTTTCCCGTAGCGCGGAGCAGGTCAAAACGGAGCATGAACTGCAACGGGACGAACGTGATTTAATGAAGCAATACAAACGTGTGTTCGTCCTTTGTTCGAGCATGAACATCGACCGAATCGCGGGCTTTGCCCATGCCGTACCGGACGGGCGCGCGATTATCTGCGACGACTTCCAACGCAAGGTGCTGGACGTTGTGCAGACGCGACACGGGCAGGTTCCTCTCTACGATTTTTCCCGTGTCAAGAGCTATGACCGAACGGATGCCGTCTTAAACAGGCAGATGATGGACGACGGTTTTCTCTGTTTTATCCGTGCGAACCATTTTGGCGAGAAGATGCTCGATTACTACGGGGATGACGCGGTCATCGCCTACTCCATGTGGGACGGTTATCTCTCGGAGGAGCTGGAAAACAAAAAGCTGACCGCGCTTCTAAAAAGCCGAAACTGGGTCAAGCTCCACACCAGCGGTCACGCGACGCCGGACACGATCAAGGCGGTCTGCGAAACCGTGCGGCCGCGCTGCGGCGTCATTCCGATGCACTCGGAGTGCCCGGAGGCGTTTAAGGAGCTGTTCCCCGGCAAGAACGTTATACTTCTCAAGGATGGGGAATTGCTGGAGCTGTAAAGGAGTAAGAATATGTCGAAACGTCAGGATACGGCAACTGTAAAACGTGTGGAGCTTCACTTGCACACGCGCTTCTCAACGATGGACTCGCTGATCGACCCGGAGGCGCTGGTACGACGCGCCGCCGAATGGGGCATGGACGCCGTTGCGGTCACGGACGTCGGCGGCGCGCTCGCATTCCCCTATCTGTGGCAGGCGGGCAAAAAGTATGGTGTTAAAATCATCTATGGCGTCGAAGCGGTCATAGCGGATGAGGTTGACAGGGAATACACTGCCTGTCTGCTGGCAAAGGATCGCACAGGGCTGAAACACCTGTATGAGCTGATCTCCCTGTCATACGACCACTATTGCCACCATCTTCCCGCCATACCGCAAAGCGAGTTGCATGCACGGCGCGATGGACTGTTGATCGGGGCGATGGATGCAATCGACGCGGAACGGATGCCGGAGTTATTCGATTATATCGAGATCAGGCCGACAGGCAGCGAAGCCAAAGGCTTGGATGTCGCGCGCATTGCGCAAGCGCTTGGCAAACCCTTGGCCGCGGTCAGCGACGCGCGTTTTCTGGAGCCGGAAGACGAGCTTGCGTGCCGCGTTTTGCTCTCTGGGCAAAAGAACGGAGGCAATGTGAGATCAGAGCCACTCTGTCTCCGCACCACAGATGAAATGCTTGCTCAGCTTTCCTATCTCGGCGACGATGACTGCCGCGCGGCGGTGATCGACAATCCGTGTGCCCTTGCCGCGCAATGCGAGGAGATCGAGCTGCTGCCGGACAGAGTACTTCCGCCGACGCTCGACGGCTCCGCCGACGAGCTGAAATCGACGGTGTACGGGCGCCTCGCGGCACTTTACGGTGAAAACCCGCCCGCGCCGATCCACGAGCGTGTGAACCGCGAGATGGACGCGATCCTTGCGCATGGTTACGACGCGCTTTTCGTCGCGTTGGCAAGGATAGCGCGGCAATCACGGGAAAAAGGATATGCCATTATGCCCCGCAATGAAGTCGGGACTTCCCTTGTTGCCTATCTGTCCGGTATCACTGAAATCAACCCGCTGGGCGCGCATTATCGCTGCCCGAAGTGCGCCTATACGGAGTTCGTGCCCGAAAAGCGCTGCGGCATTGACCTGCCGGATAAGCGATGCCCGGACTGTGGCGCACCGTTGGACAGGGACGGATTTGATATTCCGTCCGCCATAGCTTCCGTTGTTGCCCAAAACGACCGGGCCATGCAAATCAGCCTGAACTGTGCGTCGGAGTATTGTATGAGCGCGGCAATCCATGCCGAAAAGATTTTTGGGGCGGAGCATATTTGCCGCGTGGGTCGGGTTGGGTTTCTGCCTGAAAAAACCGCTGCCTCGCTCGTTGACCGATTTTGCGAACAGCAGAGCACGCAGCTTCCGGAGCAGGAACGTCAGCGGGTCATCGGCTTGTGTGTCGGTGCAAAACGGGATGCCGGCGTGAAGCCTTACTCGCTGTTTATTGTTCCGCAGAATATGAGTGTGGCAGACATCTGTCCCACATGGCGAGACGAGCGGGACGAACGGGGAGAATATACAGCCGCGCAGTTTGAGTACAGTTTTCTGCGGTCATGCCTGCCTCGGATCGATATCGTAACGTATGACGCATTTGACGAGCTGCACGCAATGGAGGATGCGAATGGCGTTCCTTCAAGCAATATCCCGTTGAATGATCCAAGCACTTTATCCTTGCTGTTTTCGGAAGCGTTTTGGGATGATCTGGAGCAAATGCCAGATATGCGGGTACCGCGTCTGCGCGGAGAAATGATGCGACAGCTCCTGCGAGAAACAAAGCCGAAGGATTTTGACGATCTGATACGTCTCTTTGGGCTGAGCCTCAGCACAAATGGCTGGCGGGGCAATGCCGAAACGCTGATCAAAGAAGGCACGGCAACTCTCAAGGAGGTCATCACCTGCCGCGAAGATGTCCTGCGCGATCTGACCGCGCGGGACGTCCCGTATGACATCGCCTGCGAGATCATGTCGGCGGCGGGCAAAGGACAAATCAAAGCGGGGAAGATACCTTTGCGTTGGGGAGAAGAAATGCATCGGACAAGGACGCCGCCGTGGTATGTGCGTTCCATGATCAACGCGGACTATTATGCTTCCCGCGCACAGGCCGCCTGCGACGCGCTCGCCGCTTACCGCATCGCGTGGGGCATGGCGCATGGTCAGGAAAACGATGAACAGGGCTGAGAGCGAGCGCCCTCAGCCCCGCTTTGCTACCGCCCCTGTCGCGCCGCCCGTGGCGATTTTTGACCTCGGTTCACTTCCGGCGGGTGCTGACACGGCAAAACGGTTTGAAACGGACGTTGCCCCCGCGTTCAGAGCGTGTGCGAAAAAGCGGTTGGTACTGCCCTGCTCCGCAGCTGAAGCCATGTGTAAAAAATGACCAACTGTAATCAAAGAGAGACGTTTCCCCGACAGGGCAGCGTAGGTCAAAACTTGAACCGCTATAATCAAATAAGACGCCCCAAAAGTGCCGTGCTCTTTCTCCGTTTGGTCAACAAGATTCTTCTCGACTTCCGACCGCCCTTTGCGTATGTTTTGTTTACAAAACATACGCAAAGGAGGAACACAGCATGAACAGCAGAAAAGGAAGCAGAGAGGCCGTGCTCGTTGCGTCGGGGATCATTCTCGGCGCAGCAATCGCAGCGCCCACGGTTGGCGCGGCGCTCACGGCACAGCAGTCGAACCAGAAGATCGTCGTGGACGGCAAGCCGGTGCAGATTGAGGCGTACAGCATCGGCGGGAGCAACTACTGCAAGCTCCGCGATGTCGGCAGGGCGGTTGGATTCGCGGTGGACTACGATCCGATGACGAACACGGTCAGCATCCGAACGGACAAGCCATACGCAGAGGAAACCCAGGCGCGCTCGTCGCGGACGGTGGCGTTCCCGACCGACGGCAGCCAATACGTCCCACAAGTCGGAGACGTCATCCTCTGCGATGACGGGACGGAGTACGCGATCAAGGACGTCGCACGCTGGAACAGCAGCCCCCTCCCAACGCCGACGTGCGACTGGAGTGCATTCCCGACACCAACGCTGCCCGCTCCCATCGTCAAACACTACTGCGACCAATACGGCGACGACCTGTTCGTGCGGAACGTCTACGAAGTGCGACGCATGGTCTGCGCGCTCTACAACGCGCTCGGCAACGAGTCGGAAGCGTGGCGTGACGGCAAGCCGCTGTTCAAAATCAGCACGGATATCCCACCCGAATACGAACCGTACACCGAACGGTTCTGGCCGTGGAGAGCGGAAGAAATCACCTCGACGGTACACGCCTGTCCGAACGTGCGATACTACGTCGACGCCTACGACGTGTACCACGACGGCGTCTACCTCTGCACGCGCTACTGCTTCATGTCGATCTGAGGGGAGGCGGTTGCAGCGGAGAGCCGGGCGGGAGACCGTCCCGCTCATTTTCCCCCGAAAACGCCCCCCTGCGGCAATGTGCATTTTGCCGGAAAAGTTGCGGTTCAGAGTCACTGATTTCGATTCGAAAAAAGGACAGGATAAAGGACCGCCGTCGTAAACGCCGCCGGTCTGGTCACAGCGCACCCGCAATGCGGGGCGCGGAGCGGGTTTGCGGGATTAACCCCCTCTACGGTTTACCGCAGTCGGTCCATGCCGTTTTTCTGTTTTCCGCAGTCGGTGCGGCTCCAAATCCGCATGGTTGCGCGATTCTATAGGCGGTCGGTGAGAAAAAGCCGTCTCTCTTGAGGTTGCAAAAACGACTTTTCCGCCAGCTGCCGCGATTGTGAACTCTTTGATAACTCCCGGTTTTGGGGATAGCTATTTTTTCCCCTCTGTGATAATGTTCGTGGTTACCAAAACCAGAAGGGAGAATCATCATGGCACAGCGGAAACTGCTCACCA
>JAFZQQ010000299.1 GCA_017620315.1 Oscillospiraceae bacterium
CGTCCGGCGGCCTATGCGGAGGATGGAGGCAAGCTTTCTGAGGTCGTCGTCCATTATGACGACGTCCGCCGCCTCTATGGCTGCGTCGGAGCCGAGCGAGCCCATCGCGAAGCCGACGTCCGAGCGCATGATCGCGGGGGCGTCGTTTATGCCGGCGCCGACGACTGCGACCTTTTTGCCCTTTTCGCGCATCATCAGTGTTTCGAGCTGCGTCACCTTGTCGGCCGGCAGCAGCTCGGCGTAGATCTTGTCGATGCCGAGCTTTTCTCCGGTGTCGCGCGCGAGCTCCTCAAGGTCGCCGCTGAGCATGACGGTCTGGCTGATGCCGGCGGAGCGGATATCGCGTATCGCCTCCTCGGCGCCGTCCTTCAGCGCGTCGGATATGATGGAGCAGCCGAGGCAGCGTCCGTCGTGCGCGACGTATATCACGGTTCCGGCCTCGCGGCAGGGCTCGTAGGGAACGCTGTAGCGTTCAAGCAGCCTTGCGCTTCCGGCAAGCAGCTCCTTCCGGCGCCATATCGCGCGTACGCCGTAGCCGGCGATCTCGCTCGCGTCACGAAGCTGGCTCTCGTCAAGCTCGTCGGAATAGATCTCGCGTATGGACTTTGCTATCGGATGAGAGGACACGGACTCGGCGTAAACCGCGGCGAGGACCAGCTCGTCCGTGCGCACGCCCTCCGCGGGAAGGATCTTTGTGACCTTGAAGTCGCCATGTGTCAGCGTTCCCGTTTTGTCAAAGACCATCACGCTGCACTCCGCAAGCGCTTCAAGATAGTTTCCGCCCTTCACCAGAACGCCGATGCGCGACGCGGCGCCTATGCCGCCGAAAAATCCGAGCGGCACGGAGATCACGAGCGCGCAGGGGCAGGAAATGATCAGAAACACGCAGGCGCGGCGTATCCAGCCGCCAAACGGCTGAGAAAGCATCAGCGGAGGCGCCGTTGCGAGCAGCAGCGCGGCGATCGTCACGGTGGGCGTATATATGTGCGAAAAGCGGGTGATGAAGTCCTCGAGCCTCGCTTTTTTGTTGCTCGCGTTTTCGACAAGGTCAAGTATCCTGACGACGGTCGAGTCCTCATACGGCTTGGTCGTGCGTACGCGCAGAGGACCCTCGCCGTTGATGCTGCCGCTGAATATTTCGTCTCCGGGCAGAATGCGGCGCGGAGTCGATTCGCCGGTCAGCGCGGATGTATCGATAAAGCTCTCTCCGGAGATGACGACTCCGTCGAGCGGAACGCGCTCGCCCGGCTCGATCACAATGGTGCTGCCGACCTCGACGCTGTCCGGGTCTACCCTGTGGACGCCGTTTTTGGTCTCAAGCCCGGCGTACTCCGGCTCGATGCTCATAAGCTCGCCGATAGAGGCGCGCGCCTTGCCCACCGCCAGACTCTGGAACAGCTCACCGATCTGATAGAGCAGCATCACGGCCGTAGCCTCCGGGTATTCGCCCAGCACAAATGCGGCGACCGTCGCGACCGTCATGAGGAAGCTTTCGTCGAACGCCTGACCGCGCAGCAGCTTTATAACCGCTTTTCTCACCACGTCGAAGCCGACTGTTAAGTAGGGAATAAGATAGAGACCGAGCCGCAGAGGCAGAGGCACGCTCTGCGACAGTATGAACCTGTCCACCGCAAACACCGCGGCATAGAGCAGGATCGCGGCATATATCCTTGAGCGCAGAAGCTCCTGCTTGGCCGTCATTGCGCGCCTCCTCTCTGACGCCGCAACCGGCGTCCTGACGAATTATAGGCGACCGCACGGTATTTGTCAAGGAATGGAAACGCGCCGCGAAATGTATCATTCCGCGGCGCGATGCAGATTTACAGATGATATTCCGACAAAAATCACTTTTTAAAGTGCTCCGCGCATTCCGCGAGACGGTCTATGACGTCGATCCCCTGCGGGCATGCGCTCTCGCACTGACCGCAGCCGATGCAGGCGTCGGCGACGTTGCCCTTCTCGGCGAGCGCGCGGTAGTCCTCGGCGCCTTTTTCCGGCTGGTTCCACATGAGCTGGCGGTTCCTTGCGGCAAAGATACGCGGAATGGGTATCTCCATCGGGCAGCCCTTCATGCAGTAGCGGCAGCCGGTGCAGGGTATGGAATCGATGGAGTCCAGGATGCCGCGCGCCTTTTCGATGACCTTGAGCTCGCTGTCGCTGAGAGGGCGGAAATCCTTCATATAGGATATGTTGTCCCGTACCTGACCGAGCGTCGACATACCGGAGAGAACGGTGAGGATGCCGTCGAGCGAGGCGGCAAAGCGTATTGCCCACGAGGAGGGAGAAGCCCCGGGGTCGGCGGAGGCAAAGAGCTCTCGTATCTGCGGCACGGGGTCGGAGAGCAGCCCTCCCTTGACAGGCTCCATCACAACGACCGGCTTGTTGTGGGAACGCGCCACCTCATAGCAGCGCCGCGAGGCGATGCGCGGATGCTCCCAGTCGGCATAGTTGAGCTGAAGCTGGACGAGCTCCGCGTCCGGGTGCTCGGTCAGCAGCTTATCCAGCAGCTCGGGCGAACCGTGGAAGGAAAAGCCCCAGTGCCGCACAAGTCCCGCTTTCTTTTGCTCACGGACATAGTCCCAAAGCCCGTATTCGTTGTATTTGTCCACGTTGTCATCCTGTATGGCGTGGAGAAGATAGTAGTCGAACCAGTCGACGCCGGCGCGTTCCAGGCTGATCTCAAGCTCCCTGCGCGCATCCTCGGCGTTGCTTGCGCCGAAGGAGGCGTTGAGCTTGCTCGTGAGCGTAAAGCTGTCGCGGCTGTGGCGCTCGACCAGCGACTTGCGCGTCGCCTCCTCCGAGCCGATATAGACGAACGCGGTGTCGAAGTAGGTCATGCCGGCGTCCATGAACAGATCGACCATCTGCGAGATCTGCGCGACGTCGAAGCTGTCGTCCGGCAGCTTGGGAAGGCGCATCATTCCGAAGCCCAGCTTGGGCGTAGACTCACCGAGATAACGTTCCATAACCGTATCCTCCATGAATTATGGTAAGCAAATTCAATGAATGCGCTTACCATATCAGCCATATTTCGCGGTTGCCGCTTTGGCGGCGAGCGAAATGGCGATCAAAATGTTTATAGTAAATGCAAATGGTATTTGCGTTTACTATATGTCGAATACAGTATATCGCAGTTCAGCGCTTTGCGCAACATAAATCGGCATAATATCTCTCAGGTGTTTTCGCGGCTCACAGGACGGCGCAGCAGCAGCGAGCGCAGCGCGCCGCGGTCGAAGGGAATGAGCGGATAGAGATAACTCTTACCCCCGATGGGCCGTGTGGAGGCGAGCAGTGCGGCGATGACCGCGCAGCCGATGGCGAGTCCGGCCCAGTCGAGCGCTCCGACAAGCAGCAGAAGCATCAGCCGCAGCAGCTTGAAGGCATAGCCGAGCTCATAGCTCGGCTGGGCGAAATTCGCTATCGCGACGAACGCCATATACGCCAGCACCTCGGGAACCATCCAGTGCGCCTGCACCGCAAAATCGCCCAGCACCAGCGCGCCGATCATCGAAAAAGAATTTGAGAAGATGGAAGGGGTGTTCAGCGAGGTCAGCTTGATCAGGTCGACGATGAACTCCGCGAACAGAAGCTGCACAAGAAGCGGCACCTCGTAATCCTCGGTGATCGCGAGAAAGTGCAGCGCGCCCTGCGTCATCGAGGTCTTGACCAGTGCGTACCACACGGGCGTTATAAACAGCGTCAGCACAAAGACGACATAGCGCAGTATGCGCAGATACGAGCCGACCAACGGAGGAAAATAGAAGTCGTTTGCCTCCTTGACAAAATCGAAAAAGCAGGTCGGAAGTATCATCGCCGCGGGGGAATTGTCCACGAGCACGATGATGCTGCCCTCCATAAGGCAGGCAGTGGCGACGTCCGGCCGCTCGGTATAGCGCACCTTGGGCAGCGGGTTCCACCACTGGCGGGCCATCATCGCCTCGGCAATGGTTTCCTGACTCATCGAGACCGAGCGCAGATCGATGGCACCGAGCTTTCCGCGCACATCCTCAAGAAGCTTCCTGTCCACCTTGTGCTCAAGATAGCACAGCGCCACGTCCGCGCGCGAGCCCTCGCTGATCTGATGCCCCTCTAAAGTGAGACGAGGGTCGCGTATCCTGCGCCGCAGCAGCGCCGCGTTCACCGTGAGCGATTCGATAAAGCCGTCGTGCGCGCCGCGCAGCACCTTGCCGGACGACGGCTCATCCACGGAGCGCGAGGGCACTTGCTTGGCGTCTATGAGCGCGCAGGCTGCGAAGCCCTCGGCGAGCAGCAGCGTCTTTCCCTGCAGCACGCCGGTCACAGCCTTTTCAAGGTCGGTCTCGGCCTCCGCCTGCGCAAAGCTCACATAGCGCTCGATGAATTCGCGCATGCTCTGCGCCTCGACCGTGGACGGCGCGCTGATAAGGCGCCCGAGCACGCGCTCGAGCACCGCGCTGTCGCCATAGCCGTCTATGCCGTACACGCGGCAGCGCCGCCGCCCCGCATAGAGCTCCCGCGCGACAACGTCAAAGCAGCGTCCCACGCCCAGCAGCGCGTCAAGCTGCGCGGCGGCACGCTCAAAATCACCTGACAAAAGCATAACTCTCAGCCTCCGGGTTATGATCGTTCGCAGTATTTCCCGCTCCGGCGGCGATTATTCGCGCCTTGGGCGCGGCGTGCCGAAAAAAATAAAAATATCTCTTGCATTTCCTCCCGTTGCTGTATTATACTACATCTTGTGTGATCGGAGGGAAAGACTATGCCATATATGTCGGAAGAAATTGCTGTGCTGGAAGGGCTCATCGGCGCTTATTTCGCCTCGCCCCATATTTCCGAGGGGCTCCGCAGCGAATATATAACGGTGTACCGCCATATAGAGGACGGCCAGCTCACCCGGGCGGATTACCAGAGGATACGCAGCGCGGTCGATCTGCTTCTTCCGCTTCACCGCTCGTCCCCAAGCGAGTACAAGCTGCTCGTCGGCGTGCTGACCAAGACGACCTCCATGCTCTGCGCAAGCTGATTGTTTATATATTGGATTCCCTTTTCGGAAACGGTTTCTGCCGTTTCCGAAAATTTTTTTAAATAGCTATTGACAAATCCAAAAAAATGTATTATTGTACTAATCACTTAATACAGCGACACAATGTGTCGCGGAAGGGAGCGAATATGGACTGGACATTTCGGGAAGACCTGCCCATATACACACAGCTTTATGAGCACCTGACGCTCGCTATCGTTTCCGGGGTATACGGCCCGGGCGAGAAGCTTCCGGCGGTGAGGGAGCTCGCGGTGGACGCGGGCGTGAACCCCAACACGGTGCAGCGTGCGCTCAGCGAGCTGGAGCGTTCGGGGCTGGTGCACAGCCAGAGGACGACCGGGCGCTTTGTCACGGAGGACGCGCAGCGTATCGAGCAGGAGCGCCAAAGGCTCGCGGAGGAGCAGGTCAGGCAGTTCCTCGCAGCAATGAGCAAGCTGGGCTACAACCGCATCCAGACTGTGATGCTGATGGAAAAAATGAGAGGAGAGGGACAATGAGCAACATTTTGGAATGCAAGGCGCTGACAAAACGCTATGGCGGCAAGGAAGCTCTCAGCGCGATAGATCTTTCACTCGAGCCGGGGCGCATCGTGGGCCTTCTGGGGCCCAACGGAAGCGGGAAGACGACGCTCATCAAGCTTGCCTGCGGGCTGCTGACGCCGACCGCCGGGGGTATCTACATCAACGGCGAGGCGCCTTCAAAGGCGACGAACGCGATCGTCTCCTATCTGCCCGAGCGCATCGCTCTGCCGCTGTGGATGACGACGCAGCAGGCGATGGATTTCTACGGCGACTTCTACGCCGACTTCCGCCGCGACGCCGCGGAGGACATGGTCTCGCGGCTGGGGCTTGAGCTGCGCCAGACGATCAAAACGATGTCGAAGGGCACGCGCGAAAAGCTGCAGCTCATCCTCACGATGAGCAGGGCTGCAAGGCTGTATCTCCTTGACGAGCCTATCGGCGGCGTGGACCCCGCCACGCGCGACTACATACTCAAAACGATACTCACCAACTACAGCGAGGAATCCACGGTGCTCATCTCGACGCACCTGATCTCCGACGTCGAGCATGTGCTTGACGAGGCGGTGTTCCTGCGCGAGGGCAGCATTATGCTGCACGAGAGCGTGGACACGATCCGTGAGGAGAAGGGCAAGAGCGTCGACGAGCTGTTCCGCGAGGTCTTCGCGTGCTGAGAGGAGGAATTAAAAATGTTGGGTAAGCTGATGAAGCATGAGTTCCGCGCCACCGGGCGCATCGGGCTGCCGCTTTGCGGCATTATGATGGCTCTTTCCGTCGTTGCGGGCATGGTGATCCGCCTCTGGAGCGATAATCTGGAATACGGCTGGCGCGAGCAGGCCGGTTCGATCATTATCTTTCTCTACGGCTTGAGCGTGTTCGCCGTCGGCATCGGCATCTTCATTGTACTAATGCAGCACTACAAGCGCAACCTTCTGGGCGACGAGGGCTATCTGATGCGCACGCTGCCCGTGAACATACATGAGCTGCTGCTCTCGAAGCTTTTTGTGGCGCTGCTGTGGTATATCGCCTCGATCCTTCTGACCATGCTTTCCGGGCTGGTTGTCGTTTTCATATCCGGCGAGGTCAAGCTCTCCGAATTCGGCGGGCTGATGGATGTGATCCGTGACGGGCTCGCCAGTACAGACGCCTACACCTGGCTCTGTGCATTCCTTGCCTACATCGGCGGTATGAGCCTGCTGACGCTGCTGTTCTACGCCGATTACGCCATGACGCAGAGCTTCAGCAAGCACAAGGTGCTCTACAGCGTCATCTTTGTGGTGGTTTTCATTGTTCTGCTGCGCCTCGTCTTTTGGTTCAACAGCGCGCTCGTCGCGAGCGGCTTCGGAGCGCCCTATTTCGGCTCCAACGAATCCGGCGTCTATGTGTCCCACGGCGCGGAGGTCGGGCTCATCGAGCTGTATCTCTCCTGCGTGTTGGTCTATTTCATCACCTGGGCATTTCTCAAATACAAGCCGAATCTGGAATGATACGCTGACAAACGGGGCCGAAAAAAGGCCCCGCAGCAACGCCGTCCCGCCTATAAAGCGGGGCGGCGTTGTTATGTAAACTTGTATGTTGCTTGCTTTATAAGCTTGCAAAAGCTTTGCAATTCGGTATAATGGTATCTGCCCACAAAAGATAAGGAGAAAGCGCATGCTTTTCAACTCACTTGAGTTTTTGCTGTTTTTCCCGGCGGTGACGCTGCTCTACTTTGCTATCCCCGCGCGCTGGCGGCATATCTGGCTGCTTGCCGCGAGTTATTATTTCTATATGTGCTGGTCGCCGAAATACGCGCTGCTGATGCTTTTTTCGACCGTGGTGACCTGGAGGGGCGGGCGCGTGATCGCGCGCGCGGATGCGCTGCCGGAGGGAAAGCGCCGCACGCGGTTCAGAAAGGGCGCGCTGATTGCCTCCGTCACCGCAAATCTCGCGGTGCTGACGGTGTTTAAGTACCTCACCTTCATCCTTGAAAACATCTCACGCGCGGCGGGGCTTGTGGGGCTGAGCTTCACCGTTCCCGCGATCGGGCTGCTGCTGCCGGTCGGCATTTCTTTCTATACCTTCCAGGCGCTGGGCTACACCATCGACGTCTATCGCGGGGATATTGACGCGGAGCCGGATATCCTTCGCTACGCGCTGTTTGTCTCCTTCTTTCCGCAGCTCGTAACCGGGCCTATCGAGCGTTCCGGCTCGCTGCTGCGCCAGCTTCGCGCCGAACAGAGCTTCGACGGCGCGCGCGTGCGCGCGGGGCTTGTGCGCATGGGCTGGGGCTTCTTTATGAAGATGGTCGTCGCGGACAGGCTCGCCTGGTTCGTCGACACGGTCTACAACGCACCGGAGGGGCAAGCGGGCAGCGCGGTCGCGCTCGCGACGCTCTTTTTCATGTTTCAGGTCTACTGCGACTTCGGAGGCTATTCCAACATCGCCATCGGCGCGGCGCAGGTCATGGGCGTCAAGTTGATGGAGAACTTTCCAAGGCCCTTCCTTTCACGTTCCTTCCGCGATTACTGGTCGCGCAACCACGTTTCGCTCTCAACCTGGTTCCGGGACTATCTCTACTTTCCGCTCGGCGGGAGCCGCAAGGGCAAGGCGCGCATGGTGCTCAACACGATGATCGTGTTTGTCGTCAGCGGACTTTGGCACGGCGCCGCCTGGCACTTTGTCTTCTGGGGCGCGGTGCATGGCGTGTGCATCGCTGCCGGAAGGCTGACGCTGCCCTGTCGAAAGAAGCTGCGCGCCGCGCTGCATATCCCGGAGGACGGCGCGCTCCACCGCGCGGTGAGCTGGTTTTTGACCTTTATAATGCTTGCGGGCACCTATGTCCTCTTCCGCGCGAATTCCATGCACGACATCGTGACGCTGTTCCACGCGATGTTCTGCGATTTCCGCCTCTCCGCGCTCGCGGGCGAGAAGCTCTACGCCTACGGGCTGGACAGGATGGATATGCTTGCCGCGCTCATTTCGCTTGCGGTGCTGATCGCCGTCGACCTGCTCGCGGAGCGCGGAGACCTGCTCGGCAGGCTGGAGCGCAAGCCGCTTCCGATACGCTGGGCGGTCTACCTGCTGCTCATTTTCTCTATACTTATCTTCGGCGTCTACGGGCCGGAGTACAACGCCGCGGCGTTCATCTATTTCGCTTTCTGAGGAGGTGCGCGCTTTGGAAAAGAAAAAGACCTCTGTCCTCCGCGGCATACTGCGCACGGCGGCTTTCGCGCTGCTTTTCGCGTTTTTGTTCCATGCGGTCAGCACGGTGCTCGCGGACAAGCGCTTCCGCGACTCCATGGCGGCGTTTTACGCCGAGCCGCGCAACTCCGTCGAGGTGCTGCTCATGGGCTCGTCGCGGGTGCACAACGGCATCTCCGCAGCGCAGCTTGAGGAGGAGTTCGGCATCCGCGCAAACAACTTTTCTCAGGACGGGCAGGTGCTGCCCGTGACGTGGTACGCGCTGCGGGAGGCGCTGAGATACCAGAAGCCGAAGGTCGTGGTGCTGGATGTCTATAAGGTCATACAGGACAGCCTGATCGACTCGCCCGCCTCGCTCCACCGCACGACGGACAACATGAGCGTCGGGCTCCCAAGGGTGGAGATGATCTACGACCTGCTGCCGAAGGGCGAGCGGGCGGAGTTCCTGTTCAACATCATCACCTATCACACGCGCTGGAAGGAGCTGACTGCGGTCGACTTCGCCCCGGCGGACGTCAGCGGCAAGGGCGACGAGATACTGGAGGGGACGTATCAGCCTTACGAGGGCTTTGCGGTCGTGCCGGAGAGCGTCACCGCGTCTGGCGCGGAGTGCGAGCTCCGATACCTCGATAAGATCGTCGAGCTGTGCGAGAAGGAGGGCATCGAGCTGCTGCTGGTGTCGGTGCCGTTCACCACGGCGGAGGACGACGACCTCAGCCGTCAGGAGGTGCTCAACGGAATGGCGGAGTATGCGAGGGAAAAGGGGCTTCCCTACATCAACATGATGCACATGACCGAGGAGCTGGGCTTCGATTTCTCGACCGACATGGCGGATATGTACCACCTCAACGCGGAGGGGATGCGCAAGGTGACGGACTGGCTCGGGCGGTATCTGCAGCAAAACTACGGACTGTGAGAGATGCGACGATTTTCTGTTGCGAAACCGGAGAAAGTGTGCTAAACTGAATAGCGGTCAGGAAATGCCAACGGAAAGGGAGGCGAAAAAGATGGCTGACGAAAAGGAAAAGAAGGAACAACAGCAGGACGACGAGCTGGATTATGAAGCCGTTCTCGCCGACCTGAGCCGTCAGGCGCACGAAAAGGAGCTTGAGGCGCTGGCAAGCCTGACGCTGCTGCGAAGCTCCTATGATAACCCGGAATCGCTCAGCCCGCAGGAGCAGGAGCGAAAAGATCTCGACGCGCGTCTGCAAAAGATCATCAGCGATCTGGTGGACGACTGAAAACGAAACATCAGGCAATTCTGCCCGTTCCGGAAGGAGCTCCGGGGCGGGCAGAATTTGGGTCAACACAAAAAAGAGAGGGAGAAAACGCATGAGGAGAAAGATCTTTACCGTTTTGCTGGCGCTTATGCTGGCGCTGACGCTCGTCGCCGCCGCGGAGCCGAAAACCCGGGCCGCAGGGGACTCGAAGCCGCCGAAGGTGTGGGTCGGCGTGGATTACTACGAGCATGTGGATCTCGTTCACCACCCCTATGAGGCTTTTGATGACGGGAATGGCGGCGAGGTATACTATACGCCGCCCGCGGAGGGCGAGACCGCCGGCACGCTGACACTTAGTAATTTCAATATGGTGCAGGGCAGTTATCATTGGAATAACGACCGCAAGGAAGCCTATGCGATCTGGGCGGACGGTGATTTGAATATCGTGGTCAGCGGCAATTCCGTCTTGCAGCCCGAAGACTTCGAGCACACCACGCTGTACGGTATCCGTGTCAACGGCAAGCTGACGATCAAAAACGCCGCGGACTCGAACGCAAAGCTGACGGTCAAGATGACCAGAGACCCGAACGACAAAGACACCGTCACCAACGCGGCCTATGGCATTTGGTGTTCAAGCACACTGACCGTTCAGAACAACACCACCGGCAGCATCACAGTCGAGGCGATCGGCAGCGACGTCAACACCGACACATCTCACAGGGGCCTGAGCTACGGCGTGTATGCGGCGCAAGCGCTCAACGTCGGCACGGGCGCCACGCTGATCGGAAGGGGCGGCGCGGTGCGGAGCAACGTTCCGGGAAACGTCACTAACGACGCGTCCCACAGCGTGGGCGTCACCGTTAACGCCGCGTCGACGATCAGCGGCAATGTGACCGCCAAAGGCAGCTATGTCTACGCCGAAAACGGCAAGGGCTACAGCTACGGGATCGGCAGCTGGAACGACGCCCCGATCACGATCAACGGCGGCACTGTCACAGCAACGGGCGGCACCTCGCCGGGAACGAGCTGCGGCATCTACGCGAACAGGGCTCTGACCATCTCGGGCGCCGCCAACATCACCGCCAACGGCGGCAGCGTGACCGGCGAGAACGGCAAAAGCTGCGGTATCGAGTGCAACGTTGGAGCGCTGACCAAGAGCGGCAGCGGCACGCTCATCGCCAACGGCGCCGCGCTGACCGTCGAAAAAGGCCACAGCTTCGGGATCTACGCGCATAGCAGCTCGGAGTTCAGCGGCGGCACAGTCCGCGTTCAGGGCGGCGACACGACGGGAAACAACAGCTACAGCTACGGGATCCGTTCGGAAGGCGACATGACGATCAGCGCCGGTACGTTCACCGCCACGGGCGGCGCGGCGGCGGCGACGAGCTCCGGCGTCACTACAAGCTCGAATCATAACTCGGCGCTGACCATCTCCGGCACCGCCAGCGTGACCGCTTACGGCGGGACCGCCTACAGCAGCTCCGGCATCTACTGCGGCGGCGAGCTGACACTGAGCAGCAGCGGCACGATCTCCGCATACGGTGGGGCGAACAGCAGCGACAGCGATGGCGTCGAAGTAAAAAAAGACGCTAAAATCACCAAAGGCACAGTCAAGGCCTGCGGCGGAACGGACAGCGGGAGCAGCACCGGTTTCTCGGTGGGCGGCGACGCTGACCTCGTCGGCGGCAAGGTCGTCGCCGTGGGCGGCGGCGCGACAGTCGCGGGCGACACGATGAAAAAGAGCTGTGGCTTTTATACGTACCAGACCCTGAAGGTCTCAAGCTTATCCGCCCGTCTTGAGGCGACTGGCGGCGATCTGAGCAAGTCCGCCCATTCCGCGGCGGAAAGCACCGGGGTGGTGGCGTATTCCGGCGCGACGATCAGCAAAGGCTCCGTCGTCGCCTCGGGCGGCAAGGCAGCCTACAGCACCGGGCTTGAAACGCCGGGCGCGAGCGCCTTGATCCTCGTGCAAAACGGCGGCTCGCTCAAGGCGACCGGAGATACGGGCGTCGGCGATCCTGCCACGTCCAGATCCTACGGCGTCAGGCTTTTCGCTAACGAAGCGGAGCTCCGGGCAGAGGGCGGCACAGTCGTCGCCGCGGGCGGGCAGGCGCCGAAGTCCGCCGGCGTCTATTCCGAGCAATCCACCTCCGTCAGCTGCGTTTCCGGCGGCATGCTCACGGCGACGGGCGGCAATACCGGGGACAGCGGTTACACCTACGGCATTTATACCATCGGCCTTGTGACGGTCGACGGCGGCAGCACGATCGTCGCACGGAGCGGCGACGGCGTCGCCGACGCGGACGCGTTGGGCTGGGGCGTGACCTGCGGCGGCGTCGACTGCGCCGGAACGCTCATGGCGACGGGCGGCAGCTTCTCCGCCGGGAAAGGGAGCAGCTGCGCTCTGAGGGTGACCGGCAACGGCGATCAGAAATGCACCGTCAGCGGCGGCGCGCTCACGGCGACGGGCGGCACGGCGCAGAACAGCCAGGGCATATATTCGCTAAC
>JAFZQQ010000025.1 GCA_017620315.1 Oscillospiraceae bacterium
AGTGCCCGGAGTTCTCCATGTGGTGCGTCAGCTCGTGCACCATCACCGTCATAACGGGGTTCTTCGCGTTCGGGTTGATCGTGATCCTGCCGTTTCTGTACTCACCGTCCGCGCCGCTCGCGATCTCCGCGACGTCTATCTCCGTGCCGTAACGTTATTATGCGAGCGCACATAACATATTAAATACCGCGGCGAACAGCTATTGCTGTTCTGCCGCGGTACTTGTGCCATTACAGAATGATGCAAATAAGCCCACCGCTGCCCTCGTTTATAATGCGCTCGAGAGTTTCACGCAGCTTTTTGCGCGCGTCGTCAGGCATGTGTTTAAGCTTGGATTGCAGATCCTCGTTGACGATATCGTGGAAGCTGCGCCCGAATATGTTGGACTGCCAAATTTTAGCGGTGTCCCCTTCAAACTCCTGCAGGAGATAGTTGACCATTTCCTCAGATTGCTTTTCGTTGCCGACTATCGGGGAGACCGTCGTTTCTATATCCGCGCGGATCATGTGGATGGACGGTGCGCTTGCCTTAAGCCGGACGCCGTAGCGCCCGCCCTGCTTCATGATCTCAGGCTCGGCAAGATCAAGCTCGTCGACGCTCGGAACAACGATTCCGTAGCCGGTCTCGCGCGCGTCGGCAAGCGCTTGAGAGACCTTGTCGTATTCAGACTTTACGCCGGATAGCTGCGTCAGCAGTGACATGAGATCGCCGTCATCCTTGACAGGAAAACCGGACTGCTCGCTGAGCGTCTGATAGAACAGCTCGCGGGGAAGCTTCAACTCAGCCTCGGCAACTCCGCTGCCAAGCTGTATTGAGCTGACCTGAGCCTCGCTGATCTCGTCAAGCTCGCCCATTGCGCGTACGACATTTCCGACCTCGCGGATATGCCGCAGCCCTTGAGCGCTTTCGCGTATTGTACGATACAATCCGGATTTGATAGGATGCTCCATGCTGAGAGCATCTACCCAGGCAGGGATACGTATATCAAGCTCAGTGAGCGGAAACTCATAGAGTATCGCCTTTAGTATTTCCTCGACCGCGGCGTCATCAAGCGTCAGGCAGTTGACAGGAAGGCAGGTCACTCCGTAGGTCTGCGCGATATCCTCGGCCATTGCGCGCACACGATCGGACGCAGGATCGGCAGCGTTTAACAGAACAAGGAAGGGCTTCCCTATCTCCTGAAGCTCGCGGATGACCCGGCCCTCCGCCTCAATGTAAGCTTCTCGCGGGATCTCCGTGATACTGCCGTCGGTCGTGATGACAATGCCGATCGTCGAATGCTCACGGATGACGCGGCTCGTGCCGAGCTCTGCCGCCTGTGCCATCGTGACGGCCTGCTCGGACCACGGCGTTGAGACCATGCGCGGCTCGTCGCCGTCTGTGTCGCCGGAAGCGCCCGGCACCATGTAGCCGACGCAGTCTATAAGTCTCACTGAGCATGTTGCGCCGTCGCCAAGCCTGACGTCAACGGCTTCTTCGGGCACGAATTTGGGCTCGGCTGTCATCACCATTCTGCCGGAGCCGCTTTGCGGAAGCTCATCCTTTGCCCGTTCGCGGCGGTACACGTTTTCAATGTTCGGGATAACTTGGGTCTCCATGAAGCGCTTTATAAAAGTCGACTTCCCGACGCGCACGGGACCGACGACCCCAATGTAGATATCGCCGGACGAGCGCTTTGCGATGTCCTGATAGATTTGGATGTTGTTTGTCATTGTTCTCTCCTCCTCAGCGATTGCGCGGAATTAGCAGCATTTGCCCGATCTCCGGCACCGCACCGTCTGCCAGCTCGTTTGCGGACAGAATATCCTCGACAGTCGTGCGGTATTGCTTTGCTACGTCCCATAGCGACTCGCTTTCGCCGAGCGCGCGAAGCACAAGTGACGGTGCGCTGTCCTCCCCTGCCTCCGGCAGCGCAGCCGAAAGCGACGTAAGACACGAGCACTGCGGAGCGGCGAGCGAAACGACCGTAAAATCCGCTGCAAAGCGAAGCTCAATGCCAAGAGAATTGACATTAGCCGAAATATCCGAGGCGCAGACGGCTTCAACACTTGCCAGCGCGTCCTCACCGACGTCAGCTTCCGCTTTGATTTCCGCACGGCGGCGGACTGAGAAGACTCCGCCGCTGTCATCCTGATAAAGCACCGAAAGCGTTGCCGGAACGCTGAGGACTGAGCGAGCGCCGTTTTTTTCTATTCCGACTACGCCGAAGCAGACGTCCGTGCTGAGCACATTGCGGACAGACATGCCCGTTTCAAGCTGCTCGCGCACGTTCTGACTGATTCGTGTGACCTCAGGCTCTTGCCAAAGCTCAACGTTCTCGGTCTGCGCATCAAGTTCATAGACGGTGCTGTATAGATCTATGATACAGTCCACGGTCTCTGCGCAGCGCAGCGCCACAAAGGCGTTCATAAAGAGCTTAACGCTTATGTCGCGCCCCTCGCCGTTCTCTGCGAGCGTATGTATCTCGCAGCCGGAAAGGTCGAGCGTAGCGGAAACCGAATAGTTTTCGTTCTCCTCCGCGGCAACGCCGTCGAGTAACTGAGAAAAAGGCAGCTCCTCCGCATACGAGCAGAGCTTTCCTTCCGGAGAAGAATAGAGTAATGACACACATGCTGCGCCCTTCAGGACGACCTTGCTGCCAACGCTCTTTGCTTCTGTTACACGCGGCTTTACGCTGGTGCAAAGCAGCTCGGCAATGCTGTCGCTGCCTCTGGGAATCGAAAACTCATCAGAAAAGACAAATTCTTTATCGTTTAACGAACGGATAAGGGATACATCGTGTTTCTCGCAAAGCGTCTGTATCGAGTATTTTTGACGATCAACTATCTCGCCGCAGACCGTCATTGTCATGCGGCAGTAAGGAGTGACACGCCATTCTGTTTCCAATCTTGTAAAAAGCTTTCTTGGGTTCAGCGCCCGCGCTTCAACGCCGCAGATCCTGCCCTCGGTCGCCGCCTTGTCACAGCCCTCGGGCAGCTTTTCATCAAACTCAGCGGGAATGGAATATTCGAGTGAGCGAAGCCCCTGCGAGCCCTCCGCAACATAGAGCAGAGTTATCCTTACCGCACCTGTGACACTTACCTTTCCGTCCGCAACGGTCCTGCTCCGGATCAGAAGACACGCGCTTGCGTCAACTATTCGCGCGATATCCGGACAGTAGTCCGGGACTATCGTTTCGGCGGTCTCTTCCTTTGTGGACACGACCGGCGTACATGGCCGGTAACAGTTATATCGTTCCTTTTGAAGCTCCAGTTCCATGATACTCGTCTCCTTTGGCGTCGTGTTGCTTCACTCTATGCCGCAGGGGACAAAGATATGCAGATAACAGCCTCAATCCTCCTTTTTTATTCCGAACAGGCGGCGGAGAATGCCGCTGAAAAGCTTCGGAGACTTCCAGATAACGATCTTCATGCGCTCACCTCCTTTTAATGAGTGCCGTGCCGCAACAGATAAGAAGAAGGGCGGCAAGTATCATGACAAAGCTCACCGGAAAAATCGCGACGATGACTATTGCGGCGCCGAGAGCAAGCGCGCACAGACCGATAAGCTTCCATTTTTCACAGCACATTTTCGTCCCTTCCCTTCTTGCCACATTGACAGTACATTATATTTAAGCAGTCTTTCATTGGTCACAAAATTACCGGCGGCTCAAGACTGAACCGCCGGTAGAGTATTTTACCATTCCTTGAGCCCCTTCAGCTCAGAATAGAGCCGAAGATAGCTTTCGTGTCTGCCCTTGACGAGCTTGCCGTCGTGCAGAGCCTCAAGGACAGCGCAGCCCTTTTCCTTTGTATGGCTGCATCCGACGAAGCGGCAAGCGTTAACATACGGAGCAAAATCGGGAAAAGTCTCCGGAAGTCGGCGCTTGAGCTCAAGGCTCAGGCTTTCCGCGTCAAAGGAGGAAAAACCGGGAGTGTCGATTATCTCCGCTCCGCAGGAGAGAGTGTAAAGCTCGACGTGGCGTGTTGTATGCTTACCCCTGCCCAGCGCGTGGCTTACCTCGCCGACCTTCAGATGATAGCTTGGGTCAAGCGCATTGAGTATACTTGACTTGCCAACACCGGAATTGCCTGTAAAGGCAGACACCTTGCCTGTTATTGCTTCAACAAGATTTTCAAGGCCGTCATGTGTCTCGGCACTTACTCTGAAGGTTTTGAAGCCTGCTCTTGCGTAATAGTCATACAGCTCGTTCCCAGGCATAAGGTCACACTTGTTGATGCAGATGAGAACGTCGCAGTTTTTCAGAGCTGCAATGGACGTCATACGATCAACAAGGTAGGGCTCTGTCCGCGGGACAGCCTCGGAGGCTACGATGACAAGCTGGTCGATATTTGCCACCGCGGGACGGTCGAACACATTCCGCCTCGGGTTGATGGTCTCGATGACACCGTCGCTGCCTACGACACTGTACTCGACCTCATCTCCGACGAGCGGCGAGACGCCATCCTTTCGGAACTTTCCGCGCGCTCTGCAGGCAAGCAGTCCATCAGGCGTAGCGACATAATAGAAGCCGCTGAGAGCTTTTCTGATAAGCCCGGTCACGGAGCTTCGCCCTCCGCGCCGCCCTCGGAGCCGCCGTCTGTCACTGTGCCCTCGCCTCCGTCGCTCGGCGCATCAGGAGGCAGCGGCTCAGGATCTTCCATTTGCTGTTCGGGGCCAAGGCTAACGACAATCTTGATGGTGCTTCCCTGCGCAAGCTTTGTGTTCGCGGGAACGCTTTGGCTTATGACATAGTCCGCGGCAACTGTTTCGCTGTAGGCGTAATCCACCGCGCAGACAAGCCCCAATTCGCTGATATTCTTCTGTGCAAGCTCAAGCGACATGTTGGTCAGCGTGATCACGTTGACGGTGACCACCTTGGGACCTTTGCTGATGACAAGCATCACAACGTCGCCGTCCTGAAGAGTTGCGCCTTCCGCCGGGTTGCTGCTGATAACATAGCCGGGTGAAATATCGTCGCTGTATTCCTCGGTCGCGTCGTCGACTGTAAGATTAAGGTCAAGCTGGCGGAGCATGACCGCCGCAGCACGGTGCTCCTGATTGACAACGTTCGGCATTGTGCCTGTCTTGATTCCTGTGCTGACAAACACGTTTATCTCACGGTTTTCCCTTACGGTCTTACCCCAGGACGGCGATTGCTCTATGATCTGCCCGGCAGGATAGTCCTTGCTTGCGCGCTGACCGATCTGTGTGATCGTGAAAATACCGTTCACGCGCTCGTCGGCATTTGCCTGCTCGATAGTCATTCCGACGAGGTTCGGAACCTCGTAATCGGTTTTGACGGGCTCGTTGTTGTTAAAGCTGTTGATAACAAGCTGCCAAAGGCCAAAGACAGCCGCGCCGCAAAGCGCAAGGATAGCGACGATGATCAATGCCTTTGGGAGCGTTGCGGACTTCGGCCCATCGTCTATATCGCCTTCGTCATCAGGCTCGATCTCCTCGGATTGTTTGCCGCCGGAAACGAAATCAGCGCCGCCAAGCTTGGGAAGCGGCTGTGTCGGAGCCTTGCTGGTCTTTGACTTGGGCTTTTTGAACTCGTCAATTGTAAATTGAAGGTCTGTGTTTGGATTCTTGCGGAACTCCTCAAGGTCGGCGATCATCGCCTCCGCAGTCGGATATCGCTTGTCGATATCACATGCCATAGCCTTCATGCAGATCTTTTCAAGCGCAAGAGGAACGGTGGGATCTATCTCACAGGGTGTGAGAGGAACCGAACTGAGATGCTGAATGGCAACGGAGACCGCACTGTCGCCCTCGAACGGGAGCCTGCTGGTCAGCATTTCATAGAGCACCACGCCGGCTGAGTAAATATCCGAGCGCGCATCGGTGACGTCTCCCTTCGCCTGCTCCGGCGAGATATAATGCACCGAGCCGAGAGCCTGCTGCGTCATGGTGTGGCGCTTTGAGCTTTCGAGTCTTGCTATGCCGAAATCAGCTATCTTTACGCTTCCGTCACGCAGGATCATTACATTTTGCGGTTTGATATCGCGGTGGATTATGCCTCTGGAATGAGCGTGACTCAAGCCGCGCATGATCTGTGTGATAAAGTGGAGCGACTCACGCCAATTGAGCTTGCCGCGGCGATCCATATACTGTTTGAGCGTAATGCCGTCGATCAACTCCATGACGATATACTCTATCTCACCGCGCGAGACGTCGTATACGGAGACTATATTGGGATGGGAAAGCATGGCGACCGCCTGAGATTCATCCCGGAAGCGACGCCTGAAGTCCTCGTCTTCAGCCAGATCGCTTTTCAGGATCTTGACCGCTACCGAACGGTTGAGACGGTGATCATGCGCCTTATATACGAGAGCCATACCGCCCGTGCCAATGATCTCAAGCAGCTCATAACGATTATCCAGAAGCTTGCCGATCATATTATCCATCCTGGCGCGTCACCTCCTCTTCACTGCGTATCAGGACTGCGGTGACATTATCCGGCGCGCCGCGGGAAAGCGCGAGAACAAGAAGCTTATTGAGCGCCTCGGCGCCGTCGGCTTCAGAGCTGATAATATTCTGCAGTTCATAATCTTCAACCGTAACGATAAGACCGTCAGAGCACAGGAGAATACTGTTTCCGCTTTTGATCTTTACGGTAAAGCTGTCACATTCCACGCTCTTGTCGGGGCCGAGAGCCCGAGTGACTAGGTTGCGGTTTGGATGGGTGCGAGCTTCCTCGCGCGTAATATCCCCTGATTCAACAAGCGATTCAACAACGGAGTGGTCGCGAGTAACGCGCCGAATACCGTCATCGTCGATGATATACGCACGGCTGTCGCCAACATTGCAGACGACCGCGCTGTCCGGAGATACGATGGCGGAAACAAGAGTCGTTCCCATTCCATGAAGGGTCGGATCCTCCAAAGAGCGCTCATAAACCGCCCTGTTTGCCTCCTGCACGCACAGAGTCTCCATTTCCCGGACCTGATCCTCGCTCATGTTGGCAAAGGCTCTGCTGTGAACCTCGCGTATGAACGATTCGACCGCAGTGGAGCTTGCGAGCTGCCCGCCGTTCACGCCTCCCATGCCGTCACACACGACGGCGACTACAGTGTCCGGAGAGTCCTCAAAGCCAAACTCGGTAAATGCGTAGGTATCCTGGTTTTCACGGCGTCTGAGCCCTATGTCCGTAACGCCCCATGCCCTCATTTTTACTCTCTCCCTTCAATTGCCTTTCGGCGAAGCTGCCCGCAGGACGCGTCAATATCTCCGCCCAGGCTCCGGCGCACCGTTGCAGTCACGCCATGTGATTCAAGTCGCTTTTGGAATTCGGCTGTCCTTTTGCTTGGCTTAAATTCGCTTTCAACAACATCGTTCAGCGGGATCAGATTGACATGTCCTGGCATCCCGCGTATCTTTTCGGCAAGCAGATCTGCCTGCGCGTTGCTGTCGTTTACCCCGTCTATCATTGCGTATTCAAAGGATATCCTTCGTCCGGTCGTCTTAAAATATCTGTGACATGCGGCAAACAGTTCATCAACGTCGTATGCGTTGTTGACCGGCATGATCCTTGAGCGCGTCGCGCTGTCCGGCGCGTGAAGCGAAACCGAAAGCGTCAGCTGCAGTCCAAGCTTTTCAAGCCGCTCTATACCCGGAACGACTCCGCAGGTCGAAAGCGAAATGTGTCTCATCCCGATGTTTAGACCGTCAGGATGGTTGACAAGTTCCAAAAACCGAAGAACATTGTCCAGATTGTCCATTGGTTCGCCTATTCCCATGAGGACAATGTTTGATATCTCCGCTCCGCTGTCGAGCCGGGTGAAGAGAACCTGATCCAGCATCTCCGACGGCG
>JAFZQQ010000300.1 GCA_017620315.1 Oscillospiraceae bacterium
GCGCTCGGCACGGTACAGGTGGGGCTTGCCTATGTGCTGTTCTCCATCGGCATACGGAGAACGCCGCCGGTCACCGCGAGCCTTTTGACGGGGGCTGAGCCGGTTTTGAACCCGCTCTGGGTCGCGATCTTTTTCCACGAGCGCATAACCGCGCTTGCCGCGGTCGGCGCGGTCATCGTAATAGGCTCGATCGTCGCTTACAACATACTGCTCGCTTTGGACAACAACAGAAAAGAAGGTACGGCAAATGGCTAATATTCTTGACTATATCACATGGCGCGGCGACATACCGATGAAAATCGACGGCTTTAACGAGGTCGACAACCTGGTGCTCGCCAAGCTTTCACACATCAATTATACCGGCGTTCTGCCCCGTCCCGGAGAGGGCGAGCCGCTCACGCTGAAGGAGACGGCGCGGAAGTATTTCGCCATCCGCGGCGAGACCGGCGAGGATATGGGGCTGCTTGTGCCGGGGGACGTCCCCGAGCTGCTGCGCCGCGCCGCGCAGAGCGTACGCTTCGGGGATATGAAGGCCGGGGCCTACGTGGACATACTCGACGAGGAGCGCGAGGAACAGTTCGCCGCGTTCTGCGTCGAGACGGACGACGGCGCGGTCTATTGCGCGTTTCGCGGCACGGACGACACGCTTGTCGGCTGGAAGGAGGACCTCAATATGGGCGTCCTCGAAACCGGTCCCTCGCAGCGCGACGCGCTGGACTACCTCGTTCGCGCCGCGGAGCTGTATCCCGGAAGAAAGCTTTACGTCGGGGGGCATTCCAAGGGCGGGAACCTTGCCGTGTACAGCGCGGTCTTTGCCCCGGAGAAGGTGCAGGACCGCATCCTTGCGGTCTATAACAACGACGGCCCGGGCTTCCGCAGCGACCTTTCGGAGCTTGAGGGGTACAAGCGCATAGCGGAGCGCATCGTCACACTGAAGCCGCAGACGTCGGTCGTCGGCCAGATGCTCGAGCATTCGGAAAAGGTCACGGTCGTGCACAGCACGGGCAGCGGTATATGGCAGCACAACGGCTTTACCTGGGAGGTCTGCGGACGTGAGTTCGTGCATCTGCCGGACCTGTCGCCGAGCGGAAAGCGCACGGAGGATACGCTTGAGACGGTCTTTTCCGAGCAGAGCATCCCGCAGCGCGAGAAGTTCGTCAACGCGCTCTATGAGGTGCTTACCGGCACCGGAGCGCGTACCCTGAGCGATCTGAGCGATGAAAAGCTGAAAAGCGCAAAGGGTATGCTGAGAACATATCGCAATCTGGACGACGACACGCGCAACGCGCTTTCCGAGGCGATCACGCTGCTGATCACGCAAAGCGCCAAAAGATTCATGCAGGATGTGCGCGAAACGCAGGGCAAGGGAGTGGACGAGCTTCGCAGCAGGGCGGAGGGCATATTGCGCCGCTTCTTTGATTCCGAAGGCAGGGAGAAGGACGACAATAAGCCCGGCGAGAACGGGGAAAACGCGAAAACGGAGGGATAGCGCCGATGCAAAAGAGAATCAAGACCCTTCGCGTGACGTGGCGGATCTACCTTGCCGCCGTCGGCAAGTGGCTCGCCGTCGCCGCGATAACCGGCGTCGTCTGCGGCGCGCTCGGCTCGGCGTTCCACATTGGCGTGGAGTATGCGACCGAGCTGCGCGGCGAGCATGGCTGGCTTCTGTACTTGCTCCCGCTGGCGGGGCTTGCGATCGTCGGGTTTTATAAGCTGCTCGACATGGAGGGCTGGGGCACGAACGATATCCTCGAGGAGGTGCACTCCGGACACGGGGTGTCGCTCAAGCTGCTTCCGGCGATATTCTTCGCCACGCTTTTGACGCACCTCGGCGGAGGCAGCGTCGGGCGCGAGGGCGCGGCGCTGCAGATGGGCGGAACCATCGGCTACAACACCGGACGTCTGCTTCGCCTTGACGACAAGGATATGAGGACGGCGACGACCATCGGCATGGCGGCGTTCTTCTCGGCGCTTTTCGGCACGCCGCTTGCCGCGTCGGTTTTCGCGATGGAGATAAGCAGCGTCGGCAGCATTTACTATGTGGAGATGCTGCCCTGCCTTGTGGCGGCGCTTTCGGCCTACGGCGTGTCTGTGCTTTTTGCCGTAAAGCCGACCTCCTTTGCGGTCGCCGCGCCGGCGCTTGCGCTCGGCACGCTGCTGCGCGCCGCGCTTCTCGCGGCGCTGTGCGCTCTGGTGTCGGTGATCTTCTGCGAGACCATACATTTTACGGAGAAACAGGCGTCGAAGCACGTTCGCGATCCGTGGCTGCGTGTTGCTCTCGGCGGCGCGGTCATCGTCGCGCTCACGCTTACGCTCGGCACGACGGACTACAACGGCGCGGGCATGGCGGTCATAACCCGCGCGGTCGAGCAGGGGGAGGCGGACTGGGCTGCATTCGCGCTGAAGCTCCTGTTCACGGCGGTTTCGCTCGCCGCAGGCTTCAAGGGCGGCGAGGTCGTGCCGTCGTTCTTCGTCGGGGCGACCTTCGGCTGCGTCGTCGGCCCGCTTTTGGGACTGGACGCCGGCTTTTCCGCGGCAATAGGCCTGATCGCCGTGTTCTGCGGTGCGGTCAACTGCCCGCTTGCGTCCACGTTCCTCGCAATAGAGCTGTTCGGCACGGGCGGGGTGCCATATTTCGCGCTCGCCTGCGCGCTGAGCTTTGTCCTTTCGGGCTACAGCGGCATCTATTCGAGCCAGCGCATACTCTATGACAAGCTGAAGGCAAGATACATAAACGTTATGACGAACGCCTACAGCCCCGCGGATGCGAAGGACGAGTGAGCATGGCAGTTTTTCCTTGCTTTTTCGGCGATTACAGATATAATATGTGATTGGGCTTATATAACGAAAAGGAGATCAAAGACATGAACCACTTTAACGCTATCCGTGAGAAACTCGGCGAGTACGGCATCGACGCCATGCTGCTCACCTGCGAGGCGAACCGCTTCTACGCCTCCGGCTTCCACTCCACAGGCACCGACGGCGTCGCCCTGGTGACGAAGGACGAGACCTACTACTGGACGGATTCCCGCTATATCGAGGCGGCGCAGCAGCAGGTCAGGAGCGCAAAGATCGAAATGACGACGACCGGGCACGGCTACACCGCGCTGCTGAACGAGGCGGTGAAGAGGCACGGGCTGAAGGTTCTCGGCTTCGAGGACGAGTACATGACCGTCGCCGAGCTCAAGACCTATCAGGAGAAGGTCCCCGGCGTCGAGTTCAAGCCCGCGGGCAAGCTGCTCACCACGCTGCGCATGGTCAAGGACAGCGAGGAGATCGAGGCGCTCATCGGCGCGCAGCGCATCGCCGAGAAGGCGCTTGACGATATCTGCTCCGAGCTGAAGGCCGGAATGACCGAGAAGGAGGTCGCCGCGCGCCTTACCTATCTGATGCTGCACTACGGCGCCGAGAACATGTCCTTCGACCCGATCGTCGCCTCCGGCGCGAACGGAAGCAAGCCGCACGCGGTACCGAGCGACAAGGTCATCGGCTCGGGCGACTTCGTCACTATGGATTTCGGCTGCATCTACCACGGCTATTGCTCCGATATGACACGCACTGTCGCCATCGATCGTGTGACCGAGGAGATGGACAAGGTCTATCA
>JAFZQQ010000301.1 GCA_017620315.1 Oscillospiraceae bacterium
AATGAGCCGGAAGTGATACCAGACCAACTCGACCTCTTTTGGAGCGGCATAGACCGCACGCAGCGCCTTCTTGCCGCCGATACTGACAGGGGAGAGCTCAAACTCCTCCCAGCTGTCCGCAAACTCTCCGTGCGCGACAAGGATAGCGCGGTCGACGTCGTCGTCCGCGTCGGGATAAAGCGTGATCGTGACCTCCGTGCCGCAGGGAACGGCGCCGTACGGCGTCTTGCAGCGCGCCTCGCGGGAATCAAAATACATTATAATCCCTCCAAGCAACGTCATTTCTTCTGATATGGTGAATCTCTCTGATAGCCGGCCGGCGTACCGGCTCAGCGCCTCCCGGACAGAAGCGCAGCGATTCCTGACGAATCATGCTTATTTAAGCAAAACATTCTCACCGGAGATGCTGGGGTCGGCGGCGGTGAAGTAGGCGTTGATTATCTTCACCGCGGTGGAAGCAAGCGCGCTGCCGGTGTCGCCCTTTTCTATGACGACGGCTATCGCTATCTGCGGGTCATCATAGGGGGCAAAGGCAACAAATACGCCGTTGCTTATCGTGCCCTTGCCGCCAGTCTGCGCAGTACCGGTCTTTGCCGCGGCGTCGACCACACAATCGCGAAACTCATTTCTGACGCTTCCGTCGGTGACGAGGCGGCGCATTCCCGTGAGCACCGCGCGCAGATTCTTGTCGCTGATCTCTACGGTCTCCACGGGCGGTTCGCTGTAGACATAGACCGGCACCGCGCTGTCGTATTCGCTGACGTCCTTGAGAAGGTGCGCCTTATAGCGCTCTCCGCCTCCGGCAAGCGTCGCGATATAGTTTGCAAGCTGCAGCGGCGTAAACAGATCATACGCCTGACCTATCGCGGCCTGCAGCGTAAAACCGTCAGTCCAGTGCTGGCCCTTGAGTGAATTGACGTACTCCGGAGATGTCATCGTGCCGACACTCTCTGGTATCTCAATGCCCGTCGGCACTCCGAGTCCGAACGCTTTGGCATATTTTTCGAGCGTCGCTATACCTGTGAGCTTTCCCACCTCATAGAAGAAATAGTTGCAGGAGACCGTTATGGCATCGGTGACGTTAACGAGCCCGTGGTTGCCCGGCCAGATCCAGCACTTGAGATTCAGGTCGTAGAACTTGTAGACGCCGAGATCGCGTATCTTGGTCTGTGTTGTAATGATGCCGCTTTCCAGCGCGGCGACCGCGACCGCGGGCTTGAAGGTCGAGCCCGGCGCAAACGCCCACTGAGTCGCGCGGTTGAGCATCGGGTGCATAGGGTCCTCGTTGAGCTGGGCAAAATCACGGTTAAAGGTCTTGCGCGAAAAGGTGGGATATGTGGCGAGCGCCAGCGCGTCGCCGGTGCCTATCTGTATGACCGCCGCCGCGGCGCCGCGGTCGATGCCGTCCGCCTCCGTCATTTTCTCGACCGCTTCCGTGATGATCTGCTCGACCTCCGCTTGATAATCGGCGTCTATGGTAAGAGAAATGTTGTACCCGGGCTTCGGCTCCGTGGAATACAGCTCCGAAATCACCTTGCCGTCGGTGTTCATCGTGACAACGCGCTTGCCGTCAGTCCCGCGGAGATAGTCCTCAAACGCAGCCTCGACGCCGTCTATGCCTACAAGGTCGTTCCAGCGGTAGCCCTCCTTGTCCTTATAGTCGTCCCAGTTCTGTATTTTACCGATATGGCCGAGGATATGAGGCGCGCATTCGGTCTGGTACTCTCTCACGCTGGTGGTGCCGACCTTCACGCCGTTGTACCCGCCGTCCTTCAAAAGCGATATGAGCGTGACGTCCACGCCGGAGGCGAAGCGGAAGGTCCCGTCGCCGTCCATCTTGGCGGTCGCCAGGGAATAGCGAAGCCCGACCAGCGCGCGGCGCTGTGTGGCGCTGAGCGATTCATCCACGCCGAACTCGGTACACATAAGCTCGAACACATTCTGCGGGGACACTCCGTCGCGCATCTCGTCGGTAGTCATTCCGTCCTCGACCCACTTTTTGCTGGTGAGATACTTAATGAGCATACCGGAGCGCGGCACGCTGAGGTCGTAGGCATAAGGAGCGGCGTCAGTCAGCGGAAGCTCGTCGACCCACTCGACGCCTTCGCGCCGGAGCAGGGCAATGAGCCTCAAAAGCTCGTTATTGATCTCGGCACTCTCCACGAGAGAAGGGTCGAAGGTCAGCGTATATGCCGCACGGTTTGAAACAAGGACTTTTCCGTTGCGGTCGGTTATGATCCCGCGCGACGCCTCCACGGGCTCGACGATCGTGTTCGTGCGCACGGACATTGCCTTGTAGTCGGCTCCGTGTACGATCTGCGCGTTGAACATGCTTACCGTATATACTCCGATGCAGAGCATGAACATAAGACAGAGCGTAAAAAGCCGCCGGCGCAGCTTTTTGGTTTCCTGCATACAAGCGGCCTCCTTATATCGTGAACTTGCGGTGCAGGTGCAGCAGCACCGGATGGCATACAACGAGCAGGATGCACGAGACCGCGGTCTCGCAGAGCATCATCAGCAGCATCGGCCCCGCTTCCGCATGGCATTTGAGCCGGAGCGCAAGCATATTGAGCACGTCGACGAACACGAAGGTCAACGTGGTCAGCGCAAGCGAGCACAAAAACCCCGGCTGCAACACGCTCTTTGCCAGTATCGAGCAGCAAAGCGACGCGGCCGTAAACGCAAGCGTATAGACGCAGGGAAAAGTGCCGGCTATCGTGAGGTCGCAGAGCACCCCAACGACTATCGCATATATCACCGCGCTTTTCGTGTCCTCCAGCGAGGCGACCACGCCGACGAGCAGCGGAGGGAGGAACATGGTCACACCCAGCACCCTCAGATCGCGCAGCGTTAACGAAAACAGCAGCGTCAAAAGAAGCGAGACCGCGCCATAGCTGCCCCATTTAATTATATAATCGCGTCTTGTCAGCATAGCCTGCGCCTCACTCGACGATGTCGAAGCTCTTGATGATAAAGACCTCTGTCTGCGAATCGAAATCGCACATCGGGGCAAGGACGGCGTACTGCGCAAGCCCGTCGTCGTCAGACTCCACGCTCTCCACCGTGCCGATCACGATGTTTGAGGGATAATAGCCGCCGAGACCGGAGGTGACGATATAGTCGCCGACCAGAAGCGGCGCCTCGGTGGGAAGAAAGCTGAGCTTGAGCTTGTTCTCACGCATCAGGGCAAAGTCGCCCTCGGCGATCACTACGTCTCCGGTACGGAACAGCAGCGCGCCGATCTCCGTGTCTGTATCCACGATAGTCTGCACCGTACACCAGTTGAGTCCGACCTCGATCACGACGCCGATCATATAGCCCTCGCTGCTGACAACGACGTTCTTTACGGCCACGCCGTGCGACGTACCCTGATTGAGCGTCAGCGTGCGCGTCCAGTTGTTGGCGCTGCGCTCAAGCACCATCGCGGACTCCATCTCAAAATCGCGGCGCTGCTCGCGAAGGTCAATAAGCTCGCGCAGAAGCTTGTTTTCCTCACGGTCGCGGTCGGCCTGCCTCGCGTTTGCGCGAAGCTCGGCAACCTCCTCGCGCAGCGCGGCGTTCTCCTCGAGCAGGTCGTTGTATTCCTTATAATAATGTTTCTTGTCCTCGATCCACCGGCTGACCGTTTCCGATGCGCTGCGGAACGGCGAGGTGACGATCCCCGCGGCGTTGTGCAGCGCAGTCGAGGTGGAGGTGAAGTAAGAAAGCACGCTCAAAAGCACCGCGATCAGCGCCGCGGCGGCAAGAATCCATATTCCGAATTTGGAAAAAAAGTCCTTCAAGCCGTTATCCTCATCCCAAAAGCTCTACGCCGAACTCCCGCAGCGCCTGAGCCAACGGAAGCAGCGGAAGCCCCATCACATTGTAATAATCCCCGTCTATACGCTCGACCAAAAGCGCCCCAAGACCCTGTATTCCGTAAGCGCCGGCTTTATCCATCGGCTCGCCGCTCGCGATATAGGCGCGAAGCTCGCGCTCCTCGCAGCGCCTGAAGTATACGTATGTGGTAACTGTAAAGCATTTTATCCTGTCGCCCTTTCGCACGGTGACGCCGGTGCAGACGGAATGAGCGTTCCCCGAAAGCTCCGTAAGCATACGAAGAGCGTCAGCCCTGTCGCGCGGCTTGCCGAGTCTTTCATTGCCGAGGAACACCATCGTGTCCGCCGTTATAACAATGTCCTCCTCGGCTGTAAGCGCACGCGCGGCCTCGGCCTTCGAGCGCGCTATGTGCGCAACGGTCTCCTGAGGGCTCAGACCCGCGGGATACGATTCGTCCGCCTCCGGGACGACAATATCAAAATCCTCTATCCCAATACGGCGAAGCAGCTCTTGCCGTCTCGGTGAACCGGACGCAAGCACAATACGACAATTTGTTATATTATTCATATAATTTACTCTTTGTAATTATTCTACGCCGCGGTAAAAAAGGCCACGCGTAATATCCGGCGGCGGGCATTCGCCGCCGTCGACATGCGCTTTCAATATGTCGGCGCATTCCTCGGCGGTTTCTGTGGTAAAGCGAAGTCTTGCATAGCTCAGTCCGATGTCCTGCCAGTCGGTGCGGTCAAGAAGATAGAGCGTCTTGCTGTTTTCTATCTCACAGCGCCCGCCGCAGGCGTCAAGAACAGGGAAGCGTTCGCCGCGCCGGTCGGTCAGCATGCCGTTCGTCGCTATGCGGTTCTCGGTGATCATCAGTGGAAGACGTCCGTAGACGACCGCCTCGCACGGAATGTACTTTTGCAGATCGCGTATCTGTTCGCGCCGCAGCTCAAACGAAACGGTGACGGAAGCAAGACCCTCGTCCTTCAAAAGCCGGATAGCCGCAGAGTTGAATACGTTTAGTGATATATCTCCCCGTTTTTCCAGTTCGCAATCGGAGGTCAGCGCAATGTGGCCAAGGTTTCCGATGCCTACGGCGGATATCCCGCGCCGAGGCGCTTCCATCAACATACCCCGCAGCTCGCCCTCGTCGCGCGTTCTGTATATGCGCGGCAAAAGCGCGCAAAAGCGTGTCCGGTCGAGATAAGCCCAAAGCTCTGTCTTTCTCAGCTCGTCGATGGGAAGATAAATCATTTCGGGCCTTAGATCAACCAGGCGATCCGTCAGCTGCTCCGCTTTCATAAGCGACACTGTAAAGCGAGGCGGCATGTCAGTGTTTTTAACGCTTTCCGGCGCGGTATAGTGCATGGTGCGTCTTAAGCTGAGCTCCGTTCTCTTTGCCTCAAGCTCAGTGAGAGCGTCGCGCCGAAGCGCGTTTATTGCCGCGGCCGATATCGAAAGGCCGTCGTCGATCTGGACTATGCAGTCGGACACAGTGAACGCGGTGCCGCCGGTCTTGCGAAGGCGCTGCTCCGCCTCCTCGGCGGTGACGCTGTGCGAACGCGCCGGCTCCGGCGTCGCGCCGGTAACAGTGACCACGTTTCCGTCTTCGTCTCCGGCAAGCAGGGTCATCGGGTGAGCGGCGGAGATCTTCGCCGCAAAGCGGACAGGCACGGTGCGCAGGTTCTCCCGTTCATACTCCGAGCGAAGCTCCGCGAACCAGTCCTCGGGCCAGCGTGCCGTGGCGGGCCGGACACCGAACATCTCCGCGCCCTTATGCCCGGTATAGTATCCGTCGGTAAACCCGTCGCGCGAAAAAGCCTCGGCAAGGCGGGCGCGTTCCTCATCGGTAGGCGCGCGGTTCTCACGGACAAGCCTTGAATAGATCCCCGTCACAGCGGCGACATACTCCGGGCGCTTCATCCGTCCCTCAAGCTTCACGCAGGCAACGCCCATCTCGCGAAGCTCCGGGATATGGTCCGCAAGCTGATTATCGCGAAGGCTGAGCGGATAGACCCCTTCATAGGGGAGGCGGCAGGGCTGAGCGCAAAGCCCGCGGTTGCCGCTGCGCTGACCGATGACGGCGCTCATGGAGCACTGGCCGGAATAGCACATACAAAGCGCGCCATGTACAAAGACCTCAAGCTCAATGGGACTTTCGCGGCAAAGCTCCGCGATATCGTTTTTTGAAAGCTCGCGCGCGAGCACCACCCGGCTGAGGCCAAGCCTTGCGGCTTCGCGCACGCCGGACAGCGTATGTACCGACATCTGCGTACTGGCGTGCAGCGGCATATCGGGCACGACCCGGCGCAGCGTGTCCAAAACTCCCCAGTCCTGAACCAGTATCGCGTCAACGCCCGCTTCGTTCGCGACACGCGCCGTGGAAGCGAGCGCATGGAGCTCCCGGTCGTTTATCAGCGTATTGAGCGTCAGATATACCTTAGCACCGCGCAGATGGCAGTATGCCGCGACGCCGCGCAGATCCTCGGGCGAAAAATTGCGCGCGCCGCGGCGGGCGTTGAAATCGTCAACTCCGAGGTATACAGCGTCAGCTCCGTTTTGTACAGCGGCGACAAGCGCCTCCCGCGAGCCTGCCGGCGCAAGAAGCTCCATCATAGACATGCCTCCATATAAATTCAAAAAAGCGGCACGCCGCTTTTTTGAGGGGATATAGCTTTACAATTCCCGTCAGCCTTCAGAGGTGACGGAAGTGTCCAGCATATCGACCTGTTCGGCCTCTTCGCTCCGCACGGCGGGCTTTTCGGGCTCTGAGGGCTTTTCGGCTTTTTCACTCTTTTCAGGCTTTTCGCGCTTATCGGCCTTTTCGGGCTTTTCGGGCTTTGACGAGCTCTTGCTGAGCTGATAGACCTGGCGGCGAAGCGCCGAGATCTCGTTTCTGAGCTGGTTGTTTTCGTCGATGCTCTGCTTGAGCTGGTTGCGAAGATCGTCGGTCGTCTGACGCAGCTTGAACAGATCATCCGCAACGTTGATCGCGGTCAGTACAGCGGCGTCGGTGCGTCCGACCTTTGATGAGTTCAAAAGCTCGGTGAGCTTTTCGTCGACATAGCTGCCGACCTTTTGCATATAGGAGGGAGCTTCTTCCGCGACAAGAGTGTATTCCTCCCCGCAGATGCTGACGGTAACATGATTCTGCATAGCTTGTTCCTGTCCTTTCACTAAAGATGCTTATCCACCTAATGATTCATTTTATATAATATCACAAAGAAATAAGAAAGAAAAGAGCAAAAATTACTGTTTACGAAATATCATTTTTATTGTAGAATATTGTAGTTACGGAAAGGTGGCGGCGGCATGGGAGAATATCTGCTGCATCTCAGGCAGGAAGAGAATATCACGATCGGCTCGGACGCCGTACGCCGCCTTGTGGAATACGGCAGCTCGGACGCCGCGCTGTTGTATCTTTGCCTTGCGCGGCACGGCGCGTCGCAGCCGGAAAAGCTGCGCGCCGAGCTCAGATGGGACGCCGCGCGCTTTTCCGCGGCGGAAAAGGCGCTTGGGGATATGGGGCTCATCAGCGCGCCGGAGCCGGACAAGCCGGCCGCGAAAACGAGCCTGCCCTCCGCCGAGCCGATCCCGGAGCCTTCGACCACAATACCGGAGTACAGCCGCGAGGATGTTATGAACAAGCTGGAAAGCGACGGTTCGTTTTCGTCTCTTCTGCGCGAGGTCGAGCGAAAGCTCGGCAAGCTGAGCGAGCCCTCGGTCAAAAAGCTTCTGGGGCTTTACGATTTTCTGGGGCTTCCGGCGGAGGTCATCTTTCTGCTAGTCGGTTATTGTGCCGACCTCAAGGCCGAGCAGTTCGGCGCGGGCAAGCCGCCGACCATGCGCGAGATAGAGAAGGAAGGCTATGCCTGGGCCCGGCGCGAGCTTTTTTCGATCGACGCTGCGGACGAATTTATCAAAAAAGAGCGCAAAAAGCGCGGACGCTTCACGGAATATATGGACGCGCTGCAGCTCGGGGGACGTCAGCCCTCGCCCGGCGAGGAACGCTATATCGGAAGCTGGATAGAGATGGGCTTTCAGCCCGACGCGATCGCCATAGCCTACGACAAAACCGTGCTACGCTGCCATGAGCTCAAGTGGCCGTATCTCAACGGGATATTAAAGCGTTGGCATGAAAAGGGCATCCACACGCCGCAGGATATCGAACGTGAAACACTGGGAGCAAAGAAACAGGGCGCGCAGAAGGTCGAGGATCCCAACGCCTGGATGAACGATTACGACTGAAAGGATGGTATGCCGCAGTGTCATATGACGGAAAGGTACTGCGCCGAGCCGCGGAAAAATACGATGAGGACAAGCAGCGTCGCGAGGAGCTTTTTCGCGCCCGCGCGAGGGAGTGCTATCTGAAAGAGCCGAGGCTTGAGGAGATAGACAGCGAGCTTTCTCACACGATGGCAAAAATCATAGCCTCCGGTTTCCGCCGTGGCACAGACCCGCGCACGGCGATAGAAGCGTTGAAAGAGGAAAACCTCGCTCTTCAGGCGGAGCGCAGCGAAATACTCGTCTCGCTCGGATACCCGGCCGACGCGCTTGAGCCCAAGCCGAACTGCCCCAAGTGCGGGGACACCGGCTGGAAGGACTCGGAAATGTGCTCGTGCCTAAAAAGCTATTATGTGCGCGAGCAGAACGCGGAGCTTTCACAGATGCTCGACCTCGGCACGCAGAGCTTCGAGAGCTTCAACTTTGACTACTACTCCCGCGAGATCGTCCCGGAGCGTCATAGTTCGCCGTTTCAGCGGATGGAAAAGAATTACGACGCCTGCCGCGACTATGCGTACGAATTCTCGTCAAGAAGCGGCAACCTGCTGCTCTCCGGCGACCCCGGTCTCGGAAAGACCTTCCTTTCGGCAAGCATAGCCCGCGTTGTCAGCGACGCAGGACATTCGGTGGTCTATGACACGGCGAGCCATATTTTCTCCCGCTTCGAGGCGCAAAAGTTCGACCGCGGCGACGAGGACGACAGCGCGGATCAGGACGTTTCGCGCTATATGCGCTGCGACCTTCTCATCATCGACGATCTCGGCACCGAGATGACGACCGCGTTCGTGCAGAGCGTCCTTTACCAGATCATCAACAACCGGCTCATAACCGGAAAAAAGACGATCATCTCCACCAACCTCAGCCCATCGACGCTCGGAACGCGCTATGGCGCGGCGATCCTCTCGCGCATCGAGGGGGAATACCGCATCCTGCCGTTCTTCGGCGACGACATCCGAAAGCTCAAAAGGACTTGATACCGCCATGCAGCGTTACGGCGCAGATTATAGATATAAAAGCATCATAAGGACTCGTGAGGGCTCGCGCCTTGTCGGCGCGAGCCAAAGTTACGTTACCAGCGCGTGCCTTCTGGCCGTGTGCGCGCTTGCCGTCGGGCTTCTCGCGCTGTGGCTCACCGCGGATTCATACTCCGCGTTCCGGCGCGCCGAGCTGTTTGTCTCCTACTTCCGCACGCCTTTCCTGCCGCTTATGAATCTGCTGCCTCCGCTGCTGCTCGCGGCGCTGGGCTGGTTCCTGTTCGGCAGGACGTGGGCGGCGTATCTGCTTGCCGCAATCCCGACGCTCGGCTTCGCGCTGGTGAACTACTATAAGATACTCCTGCGCGGCGACCCCTTTCTCGCCTCCGATTTCCGCCTTGCCCGCACAGCCGGCGGCATACTCGGTCAGTATTCGCTCACGGTGACGCGGCTGATGCTCGTGATCGCGGCGCTTTTTGCCGCGATGCTGCTGATACTGATCTTTTTTGCAAAAGCCTCTCTTCCCGGCAAAACGCGTATCGCCGGTATTCTCATTTGCGTTATCCTCACGCCGCTCATATACACGCAGCTCTATCTCAACGTGAAAATCTCAAACACCGCGCACAACAGTATTTGCGAGCACGAGTGGTCGCAGGTCGAGTTCTCGGTCTCGCGCGGCTCCTGGTATCCCTTTATTCTGAGCCTTCGCCGCGCCTTTCCTTCGACGCCGAAGGGCTACAGCGCGGAGGAAGCCGACAGGGTGCTCGCCGGCTATTCCGACGGCAGCATACCCGCCGACAAGCGTGTGAACGTCCTCGGCGTGATGCTTGAAGCCTACGCCGATCTGCGCGATTTTCCGATGCTTGCCGAGCTGGCCGACGTCCGCTCGGTCTATGCGCCGCTGTACGCGCTGGAAAAGGAGAGCGTCTCCGGCAAGCTGTTGACCAACATCTTCGCAGGCGGCACCGTGGATACGGAATGGGGCTTTTTGAGCGGCTATTCCCATCACGATGACTTCCGCGCAAACGTGGACTCGTACGTGCGCTATTTCAACTCCCAGGGTTATACGACGCTCTACCGCCATCCGGGCTACAGCTGGTACTATAACCGCGAGAATATAAACCGTTATCTCGGCTTCGACGAGAGAATGTTCATCGAAAACGGCTTCGACGCCTATGTCGACGCCGAGGCGGCGCCGTACCACTCCGACAGGCAGCTATTTGACTTTCTGCTTGAGGATCTCGACGCCCATACCGCAAGGGGAGAGACGCTGTTCTCGTTTTCGGTCAGCTTTCAGAACCACGGGCCCTATTCCGATGTGCGCGGCGATAACTGCCGAACGCATGTCTCCGGCCCCGGCTGGTCGGGGGAGAGCTGCGCCGTAATAGACAACTATCTCGCAGGGATCGCCGAAACGACGGAGGAGCTTTCGCGTTTTGCAAGCGAGCTGGAAAAACGCGGCGAGCCCGTCGTGCTGGTGGTTTTCGGAGATCACAAGCCCTGGCTCGGCTATGACAGCGCGGTCTATAACGAGCTTGGCGTGAATCTCGACGTCACGACTGAGGAGGGCTTTTACAACTACTACTCGACGCCGTATCTCATCTGGGCAAACAGCGCAGCAAAGGCGGCGCTGGGCGAAGACTTCACCGGAGAGGGCGCGGATCTCTCGCCCTGCTTTCTGATGACGGAGCTCTTCGACCTCTGCTCGTGGGAGGGGCCTGCCTTCATGGGTCTTGCCCGTGAGATGCGCGCTGTGACCCCGCTGCTGCACGAGCAGGGTATCTTCATGGAAAACGGCAAGCTGACCGACACGCTTTCTCCCGAGGCGGCGGAGCTTTACGGCAATTACCGCTGCGCGGAGTACCGGCGCGAAACAAAGGGCATAAGATAAAAGACCGCGGCAGAGACGATTTTGTCCCTGCCGCGGTGTTATATTCGATATCAGAATTTGACGCGCTCGGCGATGTATGCCTTGACCTCAGATATGGGGATCCTCACCTGCTGCATCGTGTCGCGTTCGCGCACGGTGACGCAGTTGTCGGCGGGGGTGTTCTCGTCACCGACGGTCTGGAAGTCGACGGTGATGCAGAACGGGGTGCCGATCTCGTCCTCGCGGCGATAGCGCTTGCCGATCGAGCCGGTCTCGTCGTAATCGACCATGAAGTCCTTCGCAAGCTCCTGATAGAGCTCCATCGCGGGCTTCGCGAGCACTTCCTTCTTGGAAAGGGGCAGGATCGCCGCCTTGTAAGGGGCAAGGAAGGGATGAAGGTGCAGCACGGTGCGAATGTCGTCCTTGCCGTTCTTGTCCTGGCCGACGACCTCCTCGTCATATGCGTCGCAGAGGAAGGCCAGCGCCACGCGGTCGCAGCCGAGGCTCGGCTCGATGACGTAGGGGATATAGTGCTCCTTCGTCTCGTCGTCGAAGTAGGTGAGATCCTTGCCGCTCGCCTCCTGATGGCGGCCGAGGTCATAATTCGTGCGGTCGGCGATGCCCCACAGCTCGCCCCAGTCGGTGAATGGGAAGGCGTATTCGATGTCCGTCGTGGCGCGGGAATAGAAGGCCAGCTCCGCGGGCTCATGGTCGCGCAGGCGCAGGT
>JAFZQQ010000302.1 GCA_017620315.1 Oscillospiraceae bacterium
ATCATCAACGTGGTTATGGAGGAAGGTGCGTTCCGGGGGCTCTTCCATGAAATCGTTAAAACCGACCACTCCACGAAAGCCGCCTTACTCGTACAGGCTGTTCTTTTCGGAATATGGCACATCGTAACACCCCTGCACAATTTGATTGCTGGTGACATAGACATGCTTGGTTTTGCAGGCTTGAGCATCGGATACATCGTTCTTGCCGGGATGATTGGCATCAAATGGGGACTGATGTATCGGATGACGGGGAGCCTTTACGCAGGAATGGCAGACCATTTCTTCAACAACTGTATAGCCACGAACCTACTTCATGTTGTTTCTGATGGCAATATAGACGAGATGATGATAGTGCGTGTAATCATCGCACAGGTGCTTTCTTTCATCGTTGTAGTGATGGCTTGGAGAAGAAAGCGTAGCTGTGGCATCATGTGAGCATTCAATGCTTTCCCCGCGCCGCTTGGCAGGAACAAGGTATGTCCGTCTTGCGCGCCCTGTGGTGCTATGGTAAGATAAGATAGAAAAAACGACAGAGGGTGTGGAAGAGATGTGCGCGAAAATACTCATCGTCGAAGACGAGGCGAAGATCGCCCGCTTTATCGAGCTGGAGCTCGGCCACGAGGGCTATGAGACGCAAAAAGCCTACGACGGGCGCAGCGGCTTGAACGCGGCGCTCGGCGGCGGCTTTGATCTGGTGCTGCTGGACGTGATGCTGCCGGAGCTCAACGGCATGGAGGTGCTGCGCCGCCTGCGCGCGGAATCTGCCGTGCCCGTCATCATGCTCACGGCGCGCGATACGGTTATGGACAAGGTGAGCGGGCTCGACCTCGGCGCGAACGACTACATCACCAAACCCTTTGCCATCGAGGAGCTGCTGGCGCGTATCCGCGCGGCGCTGCGCGCGCAGGAACGGACGGGGGCAAGTACAGCCGCCGCGCTCAACTGCGGCAGGCTCAGCCTTGATCCGACGCGCCACAGCGTCAGCTTTGCCGGTGCGCCGGTGGAGCTGACCTATAAGGAATTTCTGCTGCTGCAGACGCTGATGGAGCATAAAAACGCCGTGCTCAGCAGAGATACGCTGATGGAAAAGGTCTGGGGCTTTGACTATATGGGAGAGACGAACGTTGTCGACGTGTATATCCGTTTTCTGCGGCAAAAGCTCGACAGCGCCTTCGGCGTCAAGCTCATCCACACGATCCGCGGCGTCGGCTATATGGTAAAGGACGAAAAGGCATGAACAGAACAAAATCCATTGCGCGGCGGATCGCCCGCAATTTTCATTGGAAGCAGCTCAACTGGCTGATCTCCAAGACGCTGGCGATCGGTGTGGCCGCGTTTATCGCGTGGTGCCTCGCGGCCTATCAGATTCTGAACGGCTCGCTGGACAGCCCGCGCCGCATCTGTTTTGCGCTGGCGCAGGAGCGTCCCGTAAACTGGGAGCTGATCCGCCGGGCCTTGAGCGGAGAGCGCGTTTTCTCCGACTATCTCCGTTTCGGGCTCGACGGGCAGGCGCAGACGCCGATGGGTGACTTCCTCTTTTGGCTGCTCGTCGTGCTGGCGGCCTATCTCGCCGCGCATATCCTGCTCTGGTTTTTTGCGGGCTTTGTCGCGACAAGCCGGGTGCGGCGCTTTTTAAGCCCCATCGACGACATTGCGCAGGTGACGGAGAGCATCTCCGCCTCGGGGCTGGATGAGAGCAAGTTCCACACGCTCGAGGCGGCGATCGACCACCTCAACGAAAACGCGACCGACGAGCGTCTGCAGCTCGGAGACGCCGACCTTGCGGGGCTTGAAACCGCGGTGAACAATCTCATTTTGCGCATGCAAAAGACCTACCGCCAGCAGGTGCGCTTTGTGGACTACGCGAGTCACGAGCTGCGCACGCCGATCGCGGTCATTGCGGGCTATGCCGACATGCTCGAGCGCTGGGGACGCAGCGATCCGCAGGTGCTCGACGAGTCCATCCACGCCATCCGCACGGAGACTGAGCATATGACAAAGCTTGTGGAACAGCTGCTGTTTCTCGCGCGCGGCGCCGCCGGGCGGCAGACGCTGGAGCGGCAGGAGCTGGATCTGTGCGCGCTGATGCGCGAGGTCTGGGAGGAGAGCCGGATGATCGACCCCGGCCACGACTATATTCTGAAGGCGGAGGGAAGCCTGCCCTATCTCGGGGACGGAGCGCTCTTGAAGCAGGCGGTGCGCGTGCTCGTGGACAACGCCGCCAAGTATTCGCCGGAACACAGCCGCATCACCCTGCGCGCCTACACCGAAGGCGACGCGCTCTGTCTCGACGTGCAGGACAACGGCATCGGTGTGTCCGCGCAGGACGCCGAGCGGATGTTCCACCGCTTCTACCGCGCCGACAGGGCGAGAAACAGCGAGACCGGCGGCAGCGGCCTCGGGCTTTCCATTGCCGAGTGGATCGTCCAGCGCCACGGCGGCTCCTTCCGCGTGAAATCCCGCGAGGAGCTGGGCACCTGCGTGACGATTGTACTGCCGGCGGCGAAGTAAGAGGGAAAAAACAATATACAGAGGACGCCTGCGTTTTGCATGCATCGTCCTCTGCTTTTGCTTTTTTATCAAATCAGTGTAAGATTTCTTTCTTTCGTGCGTCTAACAGGCGAGGAGGTGAGAGGGATGAACGAAAAAGACTTTGAGCGGATCTACCGGGAGCAGTTTGCGCCCGTCTATCGCTATGCGCTGGCCTTGACACGCGATGCGCACGCGGCCGAGGAGCTGACGCAGGAGTGCTTTTTTAAGGCGCTGCAGGCCATCGACGGCTTTCGCGGCGATTGCAGCCTGAAAACCTGGCTCTGCGGCATCG
>JAFZQQ010000303.1 GCA_017620315.1 Oscillospiraceae bacterium
CCGATCATGCGGTTGAATTCCTCGTCGCTCCAGGTGCGGTCGACACCGCCAAAGCGACGACGCTCCAAATTCAGCTCCGAGTTGTCTGGGATGCGGTACTTTGGGTTGTCCATTTTGTCGTGGAAGAAGCGGATCGCCGCGAGGTCAGTCTTGATCGTGCTTGCCTTCTTGCCGGTCTCCTGCAGGAACACCACATAGCTTGCGACGTGCTTGGGTGAAATGTTACGGAGCTTTTGCAGGTGAAAGACTATGACGAGGTATAGGCAGAACCGTTTCATCGCCTCGTAGTAGCGGTGTCTGGTTTGAAAACTCCCTTGCCGGTTGTGCCGCGCCAGCTTGTCCAACTGGGCGTGCAGGGGGTGAGCGTTGTTATTTTTTGACATGTATGATCTCCTTGTTGATGATAGCCGTTCAGACATTTGGGCATAGTTCGCCCGGTGGCATGGCACATCGTTTCCGCCCGATTTCCTCGTTTCAAAGGCCAGCGTGTGCGCCGAAAGCCTTGTGTTCAGAGGAATCACAGAAAGCAATGTAAGATTTGTCTCTATTTGATTCAAGAGTACGGTCAGTACCAATGCCGCATGGGGAACGACGCGTTCCCTTCGTCGTATCCGACGAGGCGGCGGACACACCCGCTGAACTCGGGCGCGACGACCACTTTCACGGACGCCGCCTGTGTCCTTCTGATCCGTCCCGGCTGACAGATCGGTAGTGCTGGGATACTCCTGCGCTGCCGGCGATGCGCTCTGACCGCATCGGCACAGGAGGCGAGAGCGTGCTGGGCTCTCTGGACGGTTCAAGGCCGCACCGTCCAAGCGGCTTTCGAGGTCTATCATCAACTTGGAGCGCTCCGCGCATCGCGCGAAGCGTGTTCACAGGGCATCTTCCTGCCGTGTCGGGGTGGCAATCCGACGCGTTTGGATTGCAGGATATAGAAAAAGACACGGTAAGACGAATACAGTCCCGTTGGGTGGGGCATCCAGTCTTATCGCGTCTTTCGCTGAGTCAGCGTAATCAATATGGAATGATTGGGAGCGCGGCGTTCCAATAAAAGTAGATCATGGTCACGCTCCGCTGCGCATATCATGCATATCTGATCCAATCACAGTTTCAACTGTCAAAGCAAAGAAAAACAAACGCGCAAAATGAGCGTTTGATCCGAACGTGTCATTTACATAGGGCGATAACTTCACGCAAGCATTTTGGGCGCACTAATACAAGGCGCATAACGTACAAAACCCAGCATAACGTGTGCAATGCGGAAGGGGCACCTTCTGACAAACGACGGTTTACACCAACCGCCGCCCCTCATAATGAGGACGCACCATCGATCAATCACGCTCTCATTATATCGAATGAAGGTTTCCTGTCAAGCAAAAGAGTTCGACATTTTGTGACATCCCGTACCGTTTTTGCCGTGTCAAATGCTTATTAGCCCTTAATTTGAAACTTCCTGACACATTTTAAAAGCACCAAGGACAACTCTTGATACATATCTTCATCAAGTCGCCTGTCAACCACAGACATTTTAACGAGAAGAGGTTGATACATTGATAAAATCTCGTCGAAAGCAGCCTGCTCACCGACTTGTGCACGAGACAGCAATTCGCCAAAGCCCATAGGATTCACTCCGTTTCTGCTTTTATTTTCATCAGCGCCCTCCGGTAAATGGCGGCCACAGCCTTGTACTTCATACCCAATTCCGCGCCAATATCCTCGTACTTCCGCCCATAATAGCCGCGATCCATCAAGATCCGCTGTTCTCTGCCCTTGAGCCTTACGAATGCGCCCTCAAACGCCAAATTTGATATGCACTGATTGATGCCGTCCTCGGTCGCGCTGTAACCCCATCCGTACACGCCCGCGGATTCAGACAAGTCAAGCACGACTTCGTTTTTGAGAATACTGCTGCGTGTGAGCAGGATTTCTCCTCTCCGATGTTTTAACGCCACCAGCAGATATGCCGTAAAAATCTTGCGATTGTCATCGTAATCCGATCTATTTATATTTTCCTGCACAATAATTACCTCCTTTTTATCATTTTTTGCATAATGATAAAAAGGAGGCGGGCTACGACATTTTAACTCTGTTGCAACCGTGTCACATAATCTGTGTTTACCGGATGATGGACAGCGTCCTCTGGAACGCATCGTAGTTGCTTGTATCGCCGCGGCGGGTGTAGACTGCGAACTCGATCACTCGGAAGCAGTACAGGTATTCTTTCACAATGGTGCGCGCCGCGGCGGCGACGACCTCGGGCGGGTTCATGAACGCGCCGCAGCCAAAAGCGCCGAGGATCAGGACATCGCTGCCCTTCTCACAGGCGAGGTCGCAGATCCTGCGAAAGCGCTTCTCGTGCAGCTTTTGCAGCTCGTCCCGGGAGATTGTCACCTGCTCCTTGCTGTCCGAGGGATTGTAGGCGTTGCTCGGCTTCTCGCGGAGGTTGGGCGCAGCGCAGGTGAGGACGTCCACGGTGTACCAGTCCTCCTCGCGCATCGGCGCGGGCTTGTAAGTATCCGTCTTGAAGACGATGACGCCCGGCGTATAGATGCAGTCGTCGTTGTGGAGCGCGTCGCCCGCGCGGCGGTGCGGCTTGTAAAAGCCGTCCCACATCTCGGCGCAGTCCAGATTCGGGTACAGCGTGGAGCATCGGCACAGGCATTCCTCCTGCGCGCCCGCGCCGCGCGTGACCCCGCCGCCCGGATTGGTCGCCGAGGCGAAATTGTGGACGCAGACACGCAGACCGTCGCGGCAGTACGGCTCCGCCGCCTCGAAGCTCCGCTTGCCGGAGACGACAATAGACGCCTGCGCGTCGAATTTCTTATCCCCTCGATGCGTGGGGAGCGCGTCGCCCTCGCGCATCAGGCTTTGCGCCTTGCGCGACGCCTCTACCGCCGTTTTCAGGCGTTCGTTGGTTTGATACAGCCGCTTCGTTTCCTCAAATACGACTATGTTTTCTTCTCTTCCCATTTTCTTTCTCCTTGTCAAGCGATGCGAAATCAGTCGATCCCGCAAGTCATATTATTTATTGAGCTGCTCTCCGCGAAACAGCTCCCGCAGCTTTGCCTCCTCGCGCCGGCGGCAGAACAGGTCGTAGGCACACTCTGCCTCAACGACCCGGCTCGCCAGCTCGTCCGCTTCCTCGTCCGGCTCCTTGGGCGGCAGTCCCAAATGCTCCCGCACTTCCTCCATAGTATAGGTTCTGCCCGCTTTGATATCTTCCTCCGACTGCTTCAGACTTTCGATCACGTCGGGGAGGCCTTCCTGATCGTACCCGAAAAAGGATGTCTCAAAGAGTATTTGGGCAAGCACGGTCTTTATGTTCTTCGTTGTCAGCGGCGTATCCGCCACAAGATAGCCCATTACCTTCGCTTGGTCGGTCAAGCCGCAGGCGTAGTGCTCCGGCTCATCCGACGCCAGGACTTCTTCCATGTAGCACATCTCTGCGACGATTCCGCGCTCGTGGTTTTTATGGCCATTCGAGGCATAGAATACCGCAGTCTTTTCGCCATCCTTGCATGGCGGAACGGCAATGGTCCGCAGCTTCCGCACATAGTCGATAAACCGCTCGCGCGCGGCGCGGCGGATCTCCGCGACCGTGTGGTCTTGGTCGCGGAGCATCACGAAGTCGATGGGATTCTCCCAAAAGTACTGGTCCGCAAGTGAGTTCTCGTCCACCTCGTTCAGCCATTCCTGCACGGTTTTCATGCCGTCGCCCCCCTTGTTTTGCATGATTATATTTTACAACACAGTCTGACCATTGACAAGCAGAGAATGGCACGTCTGTAATGCGTGCTATATGCGCAAAAAGACACATATAGCACGCATTAGATGTATCCCTATCCAAACGCCCGCTCCACAACCGCCGCCAGTGTGCCGGTCTTCGACGCCTCTGCCGCGTCCGCCTGGACGAAATGCGTTGCCGTGCCCTTTAGTGCCTCATCGAAGCCGAGTATGTAGTTCGTCGCGATCAGATAGATGATCCGCGTCGGGGCCATGCCGTA
>JAFZQQ010000304.1 GCA_017620315.1 Oscillospiraceae bacterium
CAGGAGAGCGAAAACACTCTTGCGCTTCACAGCCTTTTAAATGTGGGGGAATAGCAATGGGAAAGCGCGTATTGAGCTTGGCATTGGTAATGATACTGACAGCTAGTTTTGTTCCGGAATTGGTATTTGCACAGAAAATCACTTGCCCAGACTGTGGAGAAACACTTAGCTTGCAAACTGAAGAGGCAACATGTGATTATGATGGATACACATACTATGAATGTGATAATTGCGGGTATTATCAGGAAGTTGATACAATCCCCGGGGGACATCATTACGAATTAGTTGGCGAATACCTGATGCGCTGTTCCTATTGTGGCGATGAGTATTACATTGAGCATGATCACAAATACAAAGAGATTAGTCGAACGGGGAGTCCCTGCGAGGGATGGTATGTCGAATATGAGTGTTCAATTTGCGGGGATTACTATGAAGAGGAATTAGCTCCCACTGGAAAGCATAACTATATTGTTACCGACCGTCAAGAGCCAACTTTCTGGGATACCGGTTGGGTTGAATATACTTGTTCCTATTGTGGCGATTACTATAGTGATGATTTGCCAGTACTACCCATGCCTTCTGGCTCTCTTAAGATAGTATTGACATGGTCTGACTCACCATCTGATCTGGATTCCATTCTTGTTGGTCCGCCCGGCTCGGGATCGTTTCAGGTTGACTATACATCCATGGAATATTCTAATCAGAATGTAGCCGTATTGCTTGATGTGGATGACACGGATGGAAATGGCCCTGAAACAACGATGCTTTGTCCCAAAAAACAAGAAGGAAACTATATGTTCCTTGTACATGATTATACGAACCGTGATGATTCTTCATCAACCTATATGGCAGCATCCCAAGCAAAGGTTGAAGTATATCTAGACGGACAGTTAGCAAGAGTGTTCAACGTTCCAAAAAACATCGTCGGAACTTACTGGCATGTTTTTGACTATGATATAGCAAGGAAAACCATCACAGAATTCAAAAACTCAACCGCATCAAACCAGATTAAAGCTGGGGAATACTGCATCCACGTCGTCGATGAAAACGGCGCGGTCGTCAGCGGCGCAACTGTAAAATACGGCAGTGAGAATGGAACCACCAATCAAAATGGGGACGCGGTTTTCACGCGGTTCACTGTGGGCAACCCGACAATCAAAGTGGAAAAAGCCGGTTACATCACATGGAGCAATGCGAACAGCAACTGGAAAAAGAGTGGAGACCACTTCGATACGATCATCCTATATCCGACCGGTGCAAGCCCCTATAAGCTCGCGTGGGCAAGATACTCCAACCTTGGAACAAACGTTAATTTTGACATTCTTTCCAAAACAAAGAAGCTGAATCTCAAAAACGACGGGAATCTTATCGGTGATTTGGATTTTGGCAATTTCTACATAACCTGTGCTTCCGTTCAGACTGGCAGCGTCGACCATTACGAGTTGTGGCAGAACAGCAAGAAGATTGCCACATCCGCAAGCGGCGACTTCGGCAAGCTCTCCGTCAAAAGCTTTTCCAAGGGCGGCGGCTGTTTCATCCGCGTTGTAAGCAAGGATGGCAAGACCCAGGTCGATACGCATATCAATCTCGAATTTGCGGAGAATAAGGCGCAGAAGGAGAACAGCATTTCACTGAAAGGAAATAAGATCTCCTTCACGGTTTCGGATGATATCCCGTTCTTCGGGGGCTCAAAGCTGGATTTTCAGCTTCCGATACAGTCAAAGGTACAGTTTGTTGCTTCCGACGAGAAAATTCAAATCGGCATCAACATGAATTTGGCGGGCGGCGACACCGACAAGGAGACCGCGAAGAAGTTTCACGATTTGGTGCGGCGGACAAAGCGGCTCGGAGGCCAGTTGAGCGGCAGCGATGAAAGGATTCTTAATTCGCTCGTAAAGACGCAAAACAAATGGCAGTTATTTGGGAAAGACAGCGTTAAAGTCGACTTTGTCGGTTATGGAGAAGCCAATTGGGGCAGCAGAACCGCAACAGTTGATCTGCTGCTACGGGTAAAAGTCAAGGCGGCAGACCTGTCATATACGACCTGGGTTGTCGTCGTTCCCGTCACAGTCCAACTTGAGGCAAATCTGGAAGCCGGCTTTGAGGCGACGGTACAATACGACTTTGCAAGCTCAACCTTAAACGGTGAGTTGGATTTTAACCTTGACGTTGAGATCAAGGCGTTTGGCGGCGTGGGCATCGGCAAGCTGGTCGGAGTCGGCGTTTATGGAAGCGCAAAGCTTGAAACCTCCGCCCATCTTTTGGATCCGCCAATTTATGTAAAAAAGGTCGACCTGACAGGCGAGCTTGGGTTAAAAGCCTATATAGGCTGGCTTACCTATGAGAAAGCCTTCGCCCACAACACCTGGCACCTTTACACCGCGAACAACGTACATGGCGTGGGCCTGATGGAGTCCGGGGAACCGTGGCTCGCGGGGCTTTACGACGCGGGTGAATGGGAGACACAGGACCTTGGCTATCTCGCCGCGGAGTCCGACTGGCTCGGCGAAACCTCCGCCGCGCTGATGGCGTCCAATGCCCGGACGGCGTTTTCCTCGCTGCTGACCGACACCTACCGCAACGCGAAGCCGGTCATGATCTCCGACGGCAGCGCGCTCTACGCGGCGTTCATCCGCGCGGACGCAAGCACGGGCAGCCGCTATGTCGCGGTGACGAAGTTCAACGGCTCGACGTGGAGCACTCCGGTACGCGTGGACAGCGGTGCGATCCTTGACGACGCGCCGACCCTCTGTGTCGGCAGCGACGGCACGATCTATCTCGCCTACGCGAAAACCGTGAGCGATCCCGGCGATTCGCTTGTGACCTACGCGAAAAAGCAGAAGATCGTCGTCGGGACGATCGACCCCTCGACGCTCACGTTCACCGCGAAGAAGACCTATTCCGGCAGCGGCTACGCGCACATGCAGCAGCTTGCCGTGCTCGGCGGCAAGCCGGTGCTGATGTGGGCGGACACGGCGGTGACGGATGAGAGCAGCGTCCTCTCCCCCGCGAGCGGCACAATCTATTACGCGGATTGCACCGGCGGCACATGGAGCACCGCGAAGAAGCTCGTGAACGTATCGACGCCTGTATCCTCCGTGACCGCGGGACTTCTGGACGGCAAGATAGCGGCGGCATACGTCTCCGACGGCACGCTCTACAGCGTCAAGGCGGGCGGCCAGCCCTCCGCTCTGGCGCAGGATGTCAGCGGGCATGTGGCCTACGGCACTCTCCCCGGCACGAGCGGCGCGGCGTTCCTCTGGAACGGCGCGGGTTCGCTGAACGCCTCGAACGGAAAGTCGGTCGCCGCCGAGGGCATTACCGGCGAATACGCCGTCGTGGGCAATCGAATATACTACAGCACACCGACGGACAGCAGCGCGAACCTTGCGGTGCTGCAATACGAAAACGGCAGGTGGGGGCTGCCCGTCCGCCTCACCGGGGACAGCCGGTATCTCGAAAACCTGTCCGCCGCGCGGATGAACGGCACAGATTATGTCTTCGGTATGCACACGGCGGTGACGATCGCAGAGGGTTCCGTGGAGGACGCAAAGAACCTTGTCTGGTCGCGCGTGATGCCTGCGAGTGACCTGCGCGTTGACGGCGTCGATTATGAAACGGACGGACTTGCCGCTGGGCAGAGCGTTCCTGTGACGCTGACCGTGACCAACGCGGGCGACCACGCCGTGAGCAGCGTCCGCGTGACTGTGAACGGCGGCAGCGCGACCACACATTCCGTCAATTTGCAGCCCGGCGAGAGCGCGGAGCTGACAATCAACATGACCTGCCCCGCTGCGCTTACGACTTACACCCTCAATGCGGTGGAAACCGGGCAGGACGACTACACTCCCGAGGACAACGCCTGTGAGCTGGCGCTCGGCTACGCCGACGCGGCGGTGGAGCTGGTCTATCAGCAGATCGGCACAGGCCGCGCGCTGGTGGCGACCGTGACTAACGAGGGGGTTGCGCCAGCAAGCGGCAGTATAATCATCTTCGACGCAAACGGTGATCCTGTCAAGGAAGGTTCGTTTGATGATTTGGCACCAGGTGATGCTACGATTGTCACATATGCTGTTAGTGAGAATTTCGCGGGCTTAGACGGTGGGGATGTTAGTGTAAAGGTCACGCTGCATCAGGAGGAGATATACACTTACAACAACGCAGACACCATTCACATTATGGACCGGTGACTGAAATTCGGAGGGTTTTGCACAGTGAAACCGGCATCAAGGCAAGCATTTACTGTGAGGCGGACATCAGTGCCAAAGCAATCTGCGCTGTATATGATGTCTGCGGTCAGATGTTAAGCGTAGACATCAAGCCACTCGTGGCGGGCACTGAAAACACAGTTGCGTTCTCTGTAAAATTGACCGGTGCGAAAACAGTCAAGGTGTTCGTGGTCGGTCAGGACGTGGTGCCATATTGCACATACAAGGAACTGGAATTGTAAGTTATCACAAGGCAACATCGACTGCCTCGGCTCGTCAAAAAAGACACGGGGTGCTCCGCAAAGGAGTATCCCATGTCTTTTTTGGAGCCGAATAGGCGTTATCTAAACCACCCGTTCAACGGGTGGTAAATAAAAAGACTTTAGTGTATGGAAAGAGAAAACCTCCTGTGCTAGATTAGAGTGGGTCTGACAACCACACTAAGAAGACAGGAGGTTTTGCCATGCAAGATGACGTAAGAAGTCTATCACACAGTAAATGGAGATGCAAAGACAGCCCTCGAATAGGGGGCTGCCAGAGATAGTAGAGTGGTTGTCAGGCTCACTCAATGCCCCCTTAAGGGGGCGACCACTGGTGATAGGCCCTTATAGGGCCTGTTCAAACCACCGGTTCAACCGGTGGTTTTGATTTCTCACACGGAACGGCGGAGGTATTCCTCTATCCGCTCGGCGTCCCTTTTGTCCTTTTCCCGGCCCAGGAGACGTTTCATTTCCAACAGTCCGCGCGGAGAGACCACCGGCGTTTCGCCGACATGGACGACCGTGTCGCAAAGCCAGTTTTCAAAGACCTCCATACCGCCGTCCAGCTTGAACCACCTGTTTCCATCCGGCGTCACCTTGTAAAGATATCCCCGCGCCTCCAGCTCGTCCGCCATGCGCGGCGTGCATCCGAGGTCAATGTCCGCCGTATCCTCCCGAAGCCCGTGGAGCACCATCGCGCCGCCCGCGACGACCCAATATTCGCCGGGGTCATACGGAAATTCCCGCAGCCTTGCCGCAATGTCGGATTTTTTCATGCTTCACCTCAAAACGAACGGTTCGTTATTTCAAAAAAAGACCGCCTTGAGGCGGTCTTTTTCATTGCACTTACTCTGTGACGAAGGGAAGCAGGGCGATCTGACGTGCGCGCTTGATGGCGGTGGTCAGCTGGCGCTGGTGCATTGCGCAGGTGCCGGTGGTCCTGCGGGGCAGGATCTTCGAGCGCTCGGAAATGTAGCGCTTGAGCTTGGCGGCGTCCTTATAGTCGATGGTCTCGCACTTCTCAACACAGAACTGGCAGACCTTCCTGCGCTTGCGGTTGGGACCGCCGGCAGGACGAGGGCCTCTGTTCTCATGCTCTGTAGTCATGGATGTATCCTCCTTCTTATAAATGTATTATCGTTCAGGGGCGCGCAATGCGGCGCGCGATGAACGAAGCGGTATCTTTTCCGGTTCAGAACGGGAGCTCGCCGTCCTCCTCGACCTCGGAGAAGCCGCCGGCGGGAACGCCGGAGGTATAGCTCTCGGGAGCGGGAGCGTCGGCATAGGACGAGACGGGATAATCGCCGCCCTGAGAGGCGGATTTTGTCTCGCCGAACATGACGTTCGTTGCCGCGATCTCCCAGGAAACGCGGTTCGCGCCGTTCTTGTCCGTCCACTTGCGGGACTGCATGCTGCCCTCAACAATGATCATCTTGCCCTTGTTGAAGTACTTGCACACAAACTCCGCCGTCTGGCGCCACACGGTGACGTCGAAAAAGTCTGTCTGCTTTTCCTGCGCGTCCCTGGACTGGCGATCCCTGTCCACCGCGACGGTGAACGTGCAAACGGGAGTGCCGGTCTGTGTGCGGCGCAGCTCGGGGTCGCGGGTAAGGCGCCCCATGATGATGATACGATTGAGCATTCCGAGACCTCCCTTACTCGTCCTTGCAGACGATCATGGAGCGGATGATACCGTCGGTAATGCCGAGGATACGGTCAAGCTCTCTGGGGAACTCGGGCGCGCTCGTGAACGAGATGAGAACATAGTTGCCCTCGGTGATGTAGTTGATCGCGTAAGCGAGCTTGCGCTTGCCCCAATCCTCCACCACGACCTCGCTCGCGTTCTGCTCGACCAGGGCCTTGAACTTTTCGGTCAGCGCCGCAACGCCTTCCTCACCCTGTGCCGGGTCGATGATGAACACGACCTCGTAGTTGGCTGTGACGTTAGCCATATTTTGCACCTCCTTCTGGACTGATGGCCCATCCTTTCGGATGAGCAAGGATTTTGCTTGCCAAAATGAGCAAGCCCCATTATTATATAAAAAGAATCTCCAAAGTCAAGGAGAAATTTCGGATTATTTCGGTTTTTTTCGGAGGACACAATATGTTGTATTTTGCAAGCGATTATATGGAGAGCGGACACGAGAGGATCTTCCGCCGTTTCCTTGAAACGCGGGGCGAGCATATGACGGCCTACGGCTCGGATCGCTATTGCGAGAGCGCGGCGGAGAAGATCCGCGCCGCGTGCGAGTGCCCGGAGGCGGAGGTGCGGTTCCTTGCGGGAGGCACGCAGACCAATCAGATCGTCATCGACCTGACGCTGAAGCCCTGGCAGGGCGTCGCCGCCGCCCAGACCGGCCATGTCAACACGCACGAGGCCGGCGCGATCGAATGGAGCGGACACAAGGTTATAACGCTTCCGGGGCACGACGGAAAGGTCGCCGCGGCGGACGTCCGCGCGCTGATGGAGCAGTGGCGCGGCGACGGCAGCCGCGAGCACATCGTCGAGCCGGGCATGCTCTACATCTCGCACCCGACAGAGTATGGCACGCTGTATACGCGCGCGGAGCTGGAGGCGCTTTCGGCGGTGTGCGGGGAGTATTCGCTGCCGCTCTACGTCGACGGGGCGCGCCTCGGCAGCGGCCTTGCCGCGGAGGGCACGGACGTGACGCTGCCGGTGCTTGCCCGCTGCGCGGACGCGTTTTATATCGGCGGAACGAAGTGCGGAGCGCTTTTCGGCGAGGCGCTGGTGTTCACGAAAAAGAATCTGCCCGAGCGCTTCCTCACGCGCATCAAGCAGCATGGAGCGCTGCTTGCGAAGGGCTGGTCTGTCGGACTGCAATTTGACGAGCTGTTCACGGACGGGCTGTATTTTGAACTGGGAAGACATGCCGTCGATATGGCTATGCGGCTCAGACGCGCTCTGGAGGCAAAGGGCTTCGAGCTGTTTATAGACTCGCCCACCAACCAGCAGTTCATCATAGCGGACGACGCGCTGCTTGAACGGCTTGACGGCAAGGTCGCCTACAGCTTTTGGGAGAAGCTTTCGGACGGGAGAACGGTCATCCGTCTCGCGGCGAGCTGGGCGACGGAAACGCAGGATGTTGACGCTCTTCTTGCAATTCTTTAAATTTTTTCATTTTTTGAGAAGAACATCTTGCAAGTCACAAAAATATCAATATAATTATCTTGTTGTTTCAAGGGACCACACTCAATTAAGTATAATTCGGAGGAGAACACATGAGCAAGAAAAAGTATTGCTACCTGTTTACCGAGGGCAACGCCAACATGCGCGAGCTGCTCGGCGGCAAGGGCGCCAACCTTGCCGAGATGACCAACATCGGTCTGCCTGTCCCCCAGGGCTTCACCATCACCACCGAAGCCTGCACCCAGTACTATGAGGACGGCAGGAAGATCAACGACGACATCATGAAGGAGATCATGGAGTACGTCGCCAAGATGGAGAAGATCAACGGCAAGAAGTTCGGCGACCTCAAGAACCCGCTTCTCGTTTCCGTTCGCTCGGGCGCAAGAGCTTCCATGCCCGGTATGATGGATACTATCCTCA
>JAFZQQ010000305.1 GCA_017620315.1 Oscillospiraceae bacterium
ACGCCCGGCGGCCTCCTTGAGCGCCGCCGCCATGGCGACGACGCCGGGGACGTTTTCCGTACCCGCGCGCTTGCCGCGCTCCTGCGCGCCGCCCTCGATGAGGTTCGTCAGCCGCACGCCCTTGCGGGCATAGAGAAAACCGACGCCCTTCGGGTCGTGGAACTTGTGCGCCGAGGCGGAGAGCAGATCGATGTTGTCAGAGTTAACGTCAATGCGCAGATGAGGCACCGCCTGCACGGCGTCCGTGTGGAACAGAACACCGCGAGCGCGGCAAAGCGCGCCGATTTCACGAATGGGCTGTATGGTTCCGATCTCGTTGTTGGCAAACATGACCGAAACAAGACAGGTGTCGGGGCGCAGCGCAGCTTCCAGCTCGTCAACACGCACGATACCGTTCTGGTGCACAGGCAGCAGTGTGACCTCAAAGCCCTCCTTTTCCAGAGCCTCAAGCGTGTGGAGTATCGCGTGGTGCTCGAACGCGGTGGAGATGATGTGGATTTTGCCCGACTTTTTGCCAAGTGCGGCGGCGGAGCGCAGCGCCTGGTTGTCCGCCTCACTGCCGCCGGAGGTGAAAGTGATCTCCTTGGGGGAGGCTCCGATGACACTTGCCACGTCCTCACGTGAGAGCTCCAGCGTTTCCTTTGCGCGCTGTCCGAGTGAATAGAGACTTGACGGATTGCCGTAGCAATCCTCCATACACTTTGTCATAGCGTCGATCGCGGTGCGGCTCATCCTTGTGGTCGCCGCATTGTCTGCGTAGATGTTCATAGCATTCTCCTTTATACGATTTGTCCACAATATACACCTATCAACCTACTAAGTCAATAGGTAATGCGAAAACAAATCAATGAATTGTATTATAGACTTAACGTGGGGAGGGACATAAAAGCGGCGCCGCACTTTTTGCGCGGCACCGCTTTAGGTTCAAGCATCCTGCCGGCGCAGCCGTTGGGTCGCGCCTCAATACTCTTTATTTCACGGGTATTTCATAACGCTCGAACAGCCTGTTAACAGCAACGTTCATTTTCGCGCGTGCGGCTCCGAGATTTTCCTCTCTGCATTCCGCGCTGAACGTGAGCGTAGAGCTTCCACCGCTCACGGCGGTGACTCCGACGTAATCCGGGCCCTTTATGATCTCGGGTATGCTGCTGCCAAGAGCCGGAAGCTCCCTTGCAAGCATTTCCTCTATATTTTCGATAGATTGGTCGTTTCCGACGGTCAGCTGCATGGTGCACCGGGAGTTCATACGGCTGAGATTCAAAACATTTGCAATGCTGCGGTTACTGATATTCTTGACATTGCCGTCGTCGTTTACAAGCGTTGTCGAGCGTACCCCTATGTCCCACACGCGACCGCGGAAGCCCGCTATCTCAACGATCTCGCCGATCTTGTATTCACCGGAGAAAACAATAATGATGCCGGAGAGCACGTCGGCGACCAGATCCTTTGCGCCGAGTGAGATAGCCAGAGAGAAAATTCCGAGCGCGTCAAGCAGCGTTTTTGTGTTAAAACCGAGAGATTCGAGGGAGAAGTAGAGCGCCGCGATAATAAGCACATAAGTCAGAAGACTGTCTATCAGCGTACATATTGTTTTTCCACGCGTATCCAGAACTCCGCTGAGCACACCGAACACGACATTGAAGAACAGCAAAAGAAGCACAAGACCGAGCACGATAATGATGATGCGGGTCAGCGCGAAGAGATTGAAGCCGAAGGTCCAATCTCCGTTCAACACATAGGTGACAAGGTTGGATTCTTTATTGTTATCGACGCTTCTGACGGTGGCGATCATCATAATGAGCGTAATGCCGACGACCCACTCAAGCACGAACCAGGCCTTTTTCCCGGGGGATTTCTGCCCCCACCAGCCATCAATGCCCGAAAGAATACCGGCAACACGAGTTTTGCCACTCTTTTCCGCCTCGGTGCTCACAGTGGCGAGCCAGTCGCGGTCATCTATCACCCTGGCGCCCATATCGTCGATGTTCTTCTCGGTATATCCGTACAGCACGACCACCGCAAGCAGCACGTAAGCTATAAGGAAAAGCACCGCGCGCAGGATCCCGGTCGTGATGATCCCGGTGAAGATGGAATCCTCCCTGACCGCATAGTAGTATACAAGCCCGTCACGTTCAACGGAGCAGCCGAACCACTTGATCTGGTCAAGCGTAAAGAAATCCCTGAAGCTTCCGTGGATGCTTTTTTCTTTCAAGCCGAGTTCTACCGCGTCCCTGCCCTGCATATCGGCGTCGGTGGATATGACGACCGTCCTGCTTTCCTTGTCGACGGAAAACACTCTGGTCGAGGAAGTGCCCATCGAACTCATTATCTCGGCTTCGGTTATCAGCGAGCGGCTTTTATCCTGCATATAGGCCGCGATCAGCGAGGCGTATCCGTCAGATATGTCTCCGTCGTCCATCGAAACGCCGATGAGCTGGCGGTACAGCCCTGTTGCCTCGTCCTCGCAGGGCTGATGCACGATGCTCGGAACGCCTGTGATAAGCTTCCGGAACTCATGGGTGGAGGACGATTCCTTTTCGCCGAAGGACAATCCGATATAGCGCGAATCAGACAGCAGCTCATTTCCATGATCGTCATAAAGCATCAGATAGTCTGCGCCGATGATCTGACTCATTTGCCTCAGACTCTCCGGAGTTTTCAGCTCGGGATAGTCCTCAAGCAGACCGGCGGCTCGCTGCACATAGTCAAGACGCAGTGCGTCGTTTTCCTTCACGATGTTTTCACTGCTTAAAATGCTTTCATCGATCATGCTGTTGATGGTTTCAAGTGCGCTCTCGCAGTTGTTCGTCACAGCATACAATCGAGATACCGAGTCCAGGAACATCGACATGAGAAGAATGAGTACAAAACCCGCAAAGCCCAGTGCAACAGCTGTCATGCGCATTCTGAATGCGCTGTAGCGCTTGCGCTGAGATTCGGTGATGATCTGCTGGCGGATCATGCGGATGGCTGCGACTACCAAAACCGTGAGCACAAGGAATATAGCGGCGGGAACAACAAATAACACCCACCCGTTTGTGACCGAGTTATTGACATATCCTTCAAGCGGAACGATGTAGACGATCCTCAGATCTTCACCGATGTAGGAGACCGACACGGGGTCGGATATGTAGTAAAGATAGGCGTTCTGTCCGACCGTTGTGTTTTTGAACGCCTTGACATTATCATTCACGGTGATGCCCAGCGAAGAGGAGCGCCTGGTATCGTTGGCGTATTCTTCAAAGATATCGGAAATGAAAATCAGCTCAATGTCTCCGTCCTCTTTCTCCGTGCCGACAAGAAAATACGCTTCATAAGCCGATTCGGCACTGCGCAATACGCCTTCAATGTCCACGCGGCTGTCGAGAAAATCTTTGACCTCGGATGCGGGCATATAATAAACGCCGTAATATCCTTTTTCAAGCCTGCGATACACGCAGAGCATGTATTCTCCGCCCTCGCTGTCCTTCATACGCGCCCAGAACGCGCCGTTTATGTCCTCAAAGGGGGTACAAGGCGCAAAGACGAGCGGAGCGTCGGCGTACTCCACGGCTTTGAGTATCGGTATTCCGGAGTCGTCCTCTGGCAGTATAAGACGATCTGCATCCTTTCTGACGACGCAGCAATCATTATACTTGCGAATGGCACCGTCACCCTCGCTTTCGACCTTCATGTTCAGCGGCAGCGACAACAGGTTCATGTTTGCCAAAATACGTGTCCCGAGATCGCTGGAGGCATTCATATCCGCATCCATAAGGTTTGAGAGCGTCAGCGTAAAGCCCTCGATTTTCATTTCCGCCTCGCGGTCGTTTGCCGCGCCTGCCATAGCGTTGAACACTGTGTAGCCGATCACAAGGACGCCGACCAGCACAGATGACAGAACAAGGCTTATGATCAACTTTCTGATTGGCTTGTTCATAGCTGCGTTTCTCCTTTCCCGAATCACGTATCGGCCCGAAACACATGTCCCGATTTGACACCATTATACAGTAGTTTTACTTGTTCATCAACAGAAAATCTATTCGTCGAGCACTCGGCGGCAAAAATCTTTTACAAGCCGCGTATAGCGAGGCGTATCGGTCAGATAGCTCGCACCGTGCCAAGCGTCCGGGAAGGTGTGCAATTCAACGAGCGCGGGGTTTGCCGCTGCGATCTCACGGCTCATAACACATGGAACGAAGTTGTCCGCCTCGCCGTGGATGAGCAGGACAGGCACTTTGGCCCGTTTGACAGCTTCGGCGGCGTCGGCGGGCGTGCTGAGCGAGAAACCGCCGAAGACGCGTGCGCCCAGCTCTGCGAGCGGCATGGTCAGTCCGAGCGGAAAGCCCTGTACCGCGCCGACTTTGCGAATGATGGCCTTGGGCGAGGTGAAGGGGCAGTCGGCTATGATGCCGCGGACGTTTTCGGGCAGCTCAAGCGCGGACGCCATCAGCACTGTCGCCGCACCCATCGAGATACCGACCAGAATGATCGGCGTCCGGAAGCGTTCTGCGGCAAAGCGGCACCAATCGACACAATCGCGCCGCTCGTTTATGCCGAAGGAAATCGTGTGGCCCTCGCTTGAGCAGTGAGCGCGCTCCTCAATGATAAGGACATTGTAGCCGAGCCCCATGCAAAGATCCGCACCGCCGCTGAAATCACGGGAAGGAGTGCCGCGATAGCCGTGGCACATCAGGACGAGCGGTGCGCCGTCCCGGACGTTGTAATATCTCCCATTAAGGCGAAGACCGTCAAAGGAGGTTATCGACACGCGCTCATACGGTATGGCGTTGA
>JAFZQQ010000306.1 GCA_017620315.1 Oscillospiraceae bacterium
CCCCGGAGGACCCAAAAACGCGCGGCTACGTCATGGTCGTCACCGAGCGCAAGGCGAGCTAACTGCTGCGTGCGAGGCGAAGTCAGCAGACGGACGAGCTGGACGAAGACGCGGGCAGCATCGAGTTCCCCGACACAGGAGAGCACAGGCTCGCGTGGTGCATGACAAAGCTGCCGCCGCGATACCGCGAGATACTGCTTCTTCGCTTTGTCTACGGCTACAGTATGCGCGAAACCGCTGAGCTGATGGACATTCCCTTTACCACGGTCGGCAAGCTCTCCCAGCGCGCCAAGGAGCGGCTATATGAGATCTGCCGGAGCGAGGGCGTTTTATGAGTTTTTCTATTGAAAGGAACGTAGCATATGTCGCTCACCTATGAGACATTTTTGACCTACGGCATCGACCTTGCGCCGCTCGGCGTGGAGCGCCGCGAGACGCACAGCGAGTATTTCTGCACGCCGAAGGAAGCTTTCGTGCTTGGCTGGGCGGGCGTCGACGGCATCCACTACTGCACCGCGCCGCAGTTCGGCGAGCTGGTTTTCGGCGTCTACCCCATGAACCTGCCGGGCGACTATATCCGCCCACTCGCGGCGTCCTTTGAGGACTTCCTGCGCCTGCTGCTCGCCTTTGGCGACGCCGCGCTCCCGGAACAGATCTGTCCGGCAGATGATGAAAACCTCCGCCAGTATCGTGAAGCGTATCCCCCGACCCCGGAGCAGCAGACTGTTATGGCGCAGCTCCGGGAAAAATGCGGCCTGACGCCGTTGGAAGGTCCTTTCCGCGCCATCAACGATCTGCGCGAACGATACGATTTCAGCTCCTACGGCATTCCGGACGAGGGCGAGGAATGTGAAGAACCCGAAGAGCCCGACGTCACGCGCGTCGCGTTCGGCATGGGCTTTTGGAGCAAAGGCGACGAGGCGGGACAGAGCGTGCCGATCAGCAAATCGTTCCGCTGGGCGGGGCGCGACTGGTTCGTTCCGGCAGCTTACCTCTGCAATCAGGGCCTTGTGATCAACCTCTGCATGGCGGTAGACGCCGGCGAGGCGCGCACGTATGTAGAAAAATGGGAGCCGTTCGCAGGTCGGGAGTTGAGCGACGAGGAGCAAGAACATGCGGAGGCGGAAAACCCGTTGGAGGTCTCCCCGAACTATTCCGCCCGCGTCAACGGCGTAGAGCTGCGCACACGCTGCGGCTATATCACCAGCTGGCTGCCCGAGGACTGCCGCCCGGACGACTCCCCGAGCGAGGCGGAGGCACAAAAGCTCTTGGAGCATTACGGGCTGGACCGGTCGCTCGCGTGGCGTTTTGAGCGCGTCTCCTTTCCCTGGACGGCTGCGCCCGTGCATGAGTTGAAGGCGTTGGAGCTGACCTTGACGCCGTGGCCTGTGAGCGTCGCCGGCGGGCATTTCACGGTCTCCGCCGCCGGACAGCAGTTTTCGATAACCGATCCGCGCACGGGCAGGCATCACACCCTGCGCGTCGCGGAATACAGCGCGCACGAGCTGGGCGGCGAGCCCTTCCCCAACGACGGCATGGCTTATCCCCGTCATTTTCATATCATGGGCTATACGCTTGAGCCCGAGCTGAGCGACGAGGAGTTCCGCGTCCTCGACTGCGAGCGCAGCGATCCGCCCCGGCACGCCGCCGTCTCCGATCCCCTCGCCGCCGTAAGCGTTGCCGCGACGGTCGGCGTCATCGGCGGCGCGGACGGCCCGACGGCGCTGTTTTTGAGCCCGCCGCCCGGAAAGATCACGCACAGTGCGGTCTCCTCGATGCACTTTGAGCCGAAAGCGGAGACCGAATGGCGCACCGTGTTCCTCAGGCGGGATACAGAGCCGCTCACGGTGAAGCTGATCGAATAAGGCCCTTTCACGTTATTATGAGGTGAATTGAAATGAAAGAGAGCTTTTACGCAAGTGCATGTATAGACGGTCTGCAAGGCGGTGCCGTGTATCTTACCGACGATGGGTTTTATTTCCGCTCTCAGAAAGCCACGATAGCAGATGAATACAGAAATTTGAAGATTCCCTATGAGAATATTAAAGCGGTATCTTCAGGAAAAAGAGCGCTCTTCACTCCAACAACAATAATTGAAACGAATAGTGGAAAAACATACCGATTTCTCATTTTTGGCAGAGAAAAGTTTATAGATGACATCAGCAAGAAGCTGACACGAGCCGAAAACACTATCTGATATGAATGGAGTTCTTTATTCCAGGATACAACGCTTTTCAAGAATCAAGCCAATTATCACCTCACGGCATAGCAACTCCAAAAGCAGCGGCGCACGATGCGAAAAAAGGCTCGCTCGTGCGCTGCTGCTTATGCGTACCAAAAAATATCAAAACGCATGTCACATTTTTCGCCCGTTTTCGTGTATGATAGTGGGGACAGCCAAAAGGAGGCGTTATCTTGCAGGACACCGAGATCATTGAACTGTACTGGGCGCGGTCGGAGCGTGCCATTCCCGCGACGAGCGAGCGATACGGGAGCTACTGCACCGGCATCGCGTGGAACATCTTACATAGCAGAGAGGACACGGAGGAGTGCGTCAACGACACATGGCTGCACGCCTGGAACGCCATGCCGCCGCACCGCCCGTCGATCCTGCGGACCTTTCTCGGAAAGCTGACGCGAAACCTCGCCATTGACCGCTATCAGCTGTATACCGCCGAAAAGCAGTATCATCGTGAACAGCGAAGGATAGCCGTCGACGGGATTGCCGAAGATCAGCGTGCTGATAACGGTGTATACAGCGTAGAGCACGGCAAGTATGCAGAGTATGATCCCGAGACCGAAGGCGATCGTGAGGGGCTTGCCCGAAAATGCGAAGATGCCTTCGAAGCCGTAACGGATGAGGCCTGCGGTGGTCCATTTGGAGTCGCCCGCGCACCTTTCTGCGTCCTTGTAGGGCATCCATTTTGTGTTGTAACCGACCCAGTTGAAGATACCCTTTGTGAAGCGGTTATACTCGTTCATCGAGAGCACGGAGTCCACCATCTGCCGCGTCATCATGCGGAAATCGGTGGCGCC
>JAFZQQ010000307.1 GCA_017620315.1 Oscillospiraceae bacterium
ACACGCCCATCACGCTCAGCAGCAGCGCCGCGCCGAAGAACGAAAAGTAAAATATATCAAGAGCACTGCTCACTCGTCCGTCCCTCCCATCGAAATCGGATAGCGCAGCTTTTTTAGCTGCTCCATGACGCCCTCCGCCGTCAGAGGCTTGACCATGAAGCCGCTTGCCTCGGTGCCCCACGCGTCGAGGGAGTAGTCGGGAAAGGCGGTCAGAAACACAATGTTGGTGCGGGGGTTTATCTCAAGCAGCGTGCGGCAGAGGTCAAGCCCGCTTGCCGTCCCCAGCTCAATATCAAGGATCGCCAGCGCGACCCGGTTCATTTTTGCGTATTCGATAGCCTCCTTCGGCCAGATAAAGCCCGTGATCGCGGCGTTCGGCATGACCTCCTCCAAAACAGCGAGGCCGTCGGAGAGGATGACGCGGCTGTCGTCCACCATGATGACGTTGGGGGATTCCTCGCTCTGCGCCGCGGCGGAGAACAACGTGCCGACGTCCGCGTCCAGCACCTCGGAGAGACGGGTTATCATCGCGGCGTCCGGCAGGCGGCTGCCGCTTTCCCATCTGGAAATGGTGGCTTTGTTGACAAACATCCGCCCTGCCAACTGGACCTGCGAAAGCCCTTTGGCTGTTCTCATGCTTCTCAGCGTTTCCGCGAACAGAGTGTTCATAGTCTTAAACCTACCTTTCCATTTATATCATAACGCAGTGGGGAAGCGGAAGCAATAGCGCGTGGAAAAATAAAGTTGACAATCTGGCAACCTCCCTTGTCTGGCACGAAAAAAGGTGCAGAGGCGAGCGCTATCGTTTACAGCATAGTTGAAACGGCAAAGGCCAACAACCTCAAGCCCTATGAGTATCTCAAATACCTTCTCACAGAGATCCCCAAGCATATAGAGGACAAGGATGCTCGCAAGGCTTACCTCGATGATTTGCTGCCGTGGTCTGAGAACCTGCCCGACATCTGCAAAAAGCCAACCTGATATCTTAGCCGGCGGAGTTGTCCGCCGGCATTTTTTTCGGGGACGACTTATTTACTGCTTACTATTGAAAGAGAATTCGAGAAAAAAGAAAGTTGACATTTTGGCAACCACTCTTGACGTTGGCGGTAAGAAACGGTAAATTATAAAATAAGAGGGAATATAGCCATGACAGGCAGTGAGACGACGAAGAAGAAACCTCCCCAACCTTAGAAAACCAGAAAATGAAGTGAGGCTCGCTTATGAACCGAATCAAGACGCACCGCATGGTGCTTGCCATCATAACAGTCGCTGCAATCGGCTTTACGATCGTGACCGCGATGGAGGGCTGGGAGTTCTGGGTCCCGCCGCTGCTCATTGCTGGCGCGATCGCGCTGTGGGTGGTGCACTTTACCCAGCGCGGGGAGGAGACCACCCGCGAGAACCTTTACTTCCTGTACGCGGTGCTTGCCGCCTTTTTCCACGGGGTGCATGAGACCAGCCTTTTTGACGTCGCCATTGTCGCGGCGATGATACTTGCGCTGTTTTCCGCGATGGACCGCATGTTTATGCTCAACACCATCCTTGCGGAATACGTCGTGATCATGGTGATGCAGTGCGTTCTCGCGATACGCGGCGGCACGGTGCTCAATGAGCTTGGCGCGTCGAGCGTCGCGCTTCAGGCAACGGCGGTCGCATGCATCTATCTCATTTGCAGAAGATCGGTCGCCAACCGGCTGGAGGCCGCGGAAGCAGTCTCGCGGCACGAAACGGACGCGGAGCAGACCGAAACCGATATGGAGGACTTCCTCTCCAACATCTCCCATGAGCTGCGCACGCCCATCAACGTGGTGAACGGCATGTCCGCCCTGCTGATCAAGGAGGGCGCCGGAGAGAAGGCGGAGGCGATACGCGCGGCGGGCATCCGGCTTTCCAATCAGGTCGAGAACATTCAGGACTATACGGAGTGCAAGCGCGAGAGCATCATCATCGAGGAGGAAAACTACAGGACGGATTCCCTCATCAACGACGTTGTCGTGAGCTACCGGCGCTATGACGACACAGACGATCTGGAGCTGGTGGTGGACGTCGAGCCGAGCGTTCCGACCATGATGCGCGGCGACGTCCGCAAGCTCCACAAGCTGTTCCGGCACCTGCTGGACAACGCCGTGAAGTTCACGGATCACGGGGGTATTTATATCCATGTGTACGCCTCCGCCGAGGAATACGGAGTCAACCTGTGCTTTGAGGTGACCGACACGGGCCACGGCATGTCAAGGAAGGACATTGCCTCCACCAGAAAAGGACTGTATCAGGCGAACAAAAAGCGCAACCGCAGCACGGGCGGCGTCGGCCTGGGACTCGCGGTGGTCTACGGGCTCACGCACGCCATGGGCGGATTTGTCAGGATAGAGAGCGGGCAGGGGCGCGGGACCTCAGTGCATATCGCCGTTCCGCAGAAGGTGATCGACGGCACGCCGTGCCTCAAGCTGAACGATGCCTTCTCCGGCGACATTCTGTTCCACGTGCGGTCTGACAAGTATAGAAGCCCGCAGGTGCGCGAGTTCAACCGCGTTATGGCCGTCCATCTGGCGATGGGGCTCGGCTGCGCGCTCTATTCGGCGGAGACCGTGCGGGAGGTCGAACGCCTGCGCAAAAAGCTGAATGTGGGCTATGTCTTTATGGGGCAGGAGGAATACGAGGCAAATTCGGCGTTTTTCGACGAGCTGAGCAGGAACAACGTCACAGTGGCTGTTTCGGCGCACGCTGGCTTCCGCCCCGGCAAGGACAGCGCCGTTATCGTTATGCCGAAGCCGCTTTACGGCGTGCCGGTGACCCGCATTTTGAACGGAGAGAGGGAATATGCCGACACAGACTATCTCCAGAGGCATGGCAAGCCTGTGTTTAAGGGCCTGCGCGCTTTGGTTGTGGACGACGAGCCGATGAATCTCGTGGTCGCCGCGGGACTGTTCAGCGACTATAAGATGGTCACGGACACGGCGGGCAGCGGCGCCGAGGCGATACAGAAGCTGGGAGAAAACGAATACGACGTCGTATTCATGGACCACATGATGCCGGAAATGGACGGCGTGGAGTGCATGAAGCGCATCCGGGAAATGAACCTGCCGGGGAAGATGCCGCTCATCGTCGCGCTGACCGCAAACGCGGTCAGCGGCGCAAGGGAGATGTTTATACGGGAGGGCATTGACGGCTTTATCGCCAAGCCCATTGACATAGGCGCGTTTGAAAGGACAATGAGGCGAATTCTGCCCGAGGAAATGGTCAGCTTTGAGGGAGGTGACGCGACATGAAGAAAATGCTGCGAAAGCTCCTGGACTGGCTGTATGACCAGAGCGTCGATTTCACGGAGCGTATCTTTGTGCTGCTGACCATCATCGCGGAAGTCGGCGTTTTGATTGCGCTGATCGGCGACATCAGCTACCAAGAGGACGCCGTGGAGATCGCGGTGCTTGCCGCGACGGAGGTCCTGGTG
>JAFZQQ010000308.1 GCA_017620315.1 Oscillospiraceae bacterium
CGCGACGTAGGTATCCGCGCTGACAAGCCCGCCCGCGAAGCAGGCGCCGAGGTACTGATAGATCATCACGTCGTTCGCCTTGCCAACGCGCTTAAAGGTGGAGTAGACGTCCGCGAAGCGTCCCGTTTCGGGATTTTTGCGGGAGTCAAGGGGTTCGCCCACCTGTAAGTAACCGGCGCCGAGACTGCGCGGCGGCAGGATGTCGAGGAAGTAATCGTAGACCTCCTCGTCCACAAAGTCGCCGCATTTGCAGTAATCGTCCCAATTATGCTTGTCGGACGACTCGCTGAACCGATGCCAGCCCTCGATGGTCTTGAGCTCCGCGATCCTTTTAGATTGCATATCGCGCTCCTCTCTCATTTTTTCGCAAGGCCGGTGACGCCCTCGGCACGAAGCCGCTCGGTCAACTCCTTGTCTGAAACGATCATGTAGTCGTAGTCGTGCCCCTCCGCATAGTCCTCGGGACCTGCGTAGTCCGTCGCGTCGATCACGCCGTGGTGTACAAGATCCTCATAGTCCGCGCTATACGCCAGCGGACAGCTGTGCGCGTAGCAGCAGCCGATGCGCTTGCCATTGACCGTTTCAAACTCCTCCTGCTCCTCATGACGGCAGTTATAGCCGTTGTTGAGTTCTGCGTCGTCCGTGAGGCAGGCGTTGTAGAACCAGCCGCACACGTTGGCGAGCTGATTCAGCTCCAGGATGAGCGGCGGCGTTTCCGCGCCCTCGCCGTACTCCACATGATCCACGACCATCTCATAGCTGATATGCGGGTGCACGGAAAAAAACAGCCCCAGCGCCTCGTTTACGCTCAGGGCGTCCACAAAGCAGTAATACCGCTTTGTTTCTACCTCAAAGACGATCTCATAGCGCGTAAGCTGTTCTCCTATCGTTTCCGCAGGCTCCCGCGGCAGCAGCAGATGATTTTCTTCATCGTAGCCGCCAAGCTCGGGATACCTTCTTATGAGCGATTGCAGGCACAGATCGGTTTCCCTGTCGTAGTCGCAGTTCGGGCGAGGATTTTCGTTCTGGCATTCTCCGCACAGCATCAGCAGCTTCCCGCATTGCGGGCATTGTGCCGCATAGCCTCTTTTTTTCACATCCCAGAGAAAATCCACCTCGCAGCAGCAATTTGAGCACCACTCCGTAATAAACGGTTCTTCTTTGGCGGTTTTGTCTGTAAGGTCCACCATCACGCCGCCTCCTCGTGCGCGCATACCGCGCCGATCAGGTCGTTCATATACCGAAAAAACACGTTGGAGGCTGTTTTAGCCTTCCCGCTGCGCTGATACCGCAAGCAGACGCAGTCTCCGTCACGGATGGTCACGGAGCTGAGCTTGCGGTTGATCCAGCCCTGCGTACGAAGCGGAACTTCGATGCCGTATTGGCGCATAAGGTAGTTGACGATGGCATAGGTCGAGTGCGCATACCTGCCGGAATAGAATGAAATATCGGTGTTTTCCAGCTCGCCGCCGTTTTTGATGACGTTGATGGCCTCCCTGACCTGCGTCTTGGCGCGCTCGTTCATCTTCCTGACGTACTGTGCGTCCTCCTCCTCGCGGCGTCTGCGCTCCTCAATGCATTTTTCCTCAAGGCGCGCGTATCGCGCGATCCGGTACGCCGCATAGCGATCCGCCCGCTGTGCGTCAAACTGGCGCACGAACTCGATCTCCGCGAGGTTGATATGCCGATCCTCCGTTTCCGCCGTGTCAAGATACGCGAGGTACTCCTCCGGCGAATCGAGATGGCTCCGTTTCTGCCACGCTTTCGCCTCTTCCGTCGTGTAGTCGTTATGCACGCGAAGCGATCTCACGACCGGAATGCCCTGCTCAACGCCCGGAAACACGACAAAAAGATGGTAAAGCTCTCCCCATTTGTCCTTTTCCACGCGGCTTTTGTAGAGCGCACCCTCGATGGGCTGCATCTCATAGCTGCGGTGGACCACGGTGTTGCCGTCCTTTGCGAAGTGGATGATCTTATGCTGTTCAAACGGCGTATTCAGTTCGTTCAGGTTCATGCGGCGCCTGCTTTCTCATACCGCTTGAGATCGACCAGCTCCGAAAGCGGCCGATACTCACGCGCATTGTCGTCGAGTCTGCCGCACTCCGCGGCGCCCGATATGCCAACCATGTTTCCCTGATCGCGGTAAAACTCAGCCGCGCCAAGGATCTCCCAAGGGTACAGCAGCACGGCATCGAGCGGAAGACGCAGGATCTCCTGCGCGCTCTCCACACCGAAATCCCTTTTTACCCGCAAAAGCGCGGCGCAGAGACAGCCAAGCCAACGGTTCAGGTCGACGCCGAAATCGCCGGATGAGCTTCCGTGGATGTAGATACCGTCCTCGATGCATTCCATGGAAAACAGCACCCAAAGCGCAACAAGCGCATTGTCGCAGCCCGGAAGCTCGCCCGTCAGCACGCGGCGGAACATCGTCGCGGTCAGCATATCATCGTCGCTCTCGTGATCGTCAGCGATGACGGATGCCTGATTCCTTTTCTTATCTGTCATGCAAATCTCCTTTACATAATCGTCAGTTTCCCCTGCTACGTTCCTCAGAAAGAGCTTTCTCAAGTTCTTCCATGTTTGCCTCGTATTGCGGAAGAAAAGGCTTATCAAGGTCGTACCCGTAATAGAGGTAGTAGAGGATCCGAAACAGAGCGCGCTTTCTCCCGGTATCGCCAAGCGCATGAATGCCCCGGGCGATCCTTGGAAACCACTCGTTCTGCGCGCGGCTGAACTCGCGGGCCTCTTTTGGGAAGTTCTCGCTCATCCAGTCCTTCACGGTTACTGAACCGCGGCCAAAGTGATGGTCGCGCTCCGTGCAGAGAAGATACTGAAAGTCCCTGCCTTTGCTGCCCGGAGCCACGGTGAACGGGTATAGCCTGCACACCTGCGGCCGCGCCCCGTATACACTGCATTTCCCATCCTTCAGGAAAATGCAGGCGGCGTCTTTCCCCGCCGTTTTCACGCGGAAGATCGGGTAGCACTCCACAAGAGCAGGCTCCGCATAGCGGCTGAGGACGTCGTCCGTGCCCTCGATGCACTCGCCGTGCTCCCGCAAATGCTTTGCAAGGCGGTATGCGTCAAGCGCGTCGAGCATGAACGGATCAGCGAGATTCTGACAGCACGCGGCGCACTTTTCGCACCGAAACGCGATGCGCGCGTTGCTGCTCACCGGCTTTGCTTCCATGTTCATAGCATTTCACCTCGAAAAGTAGAGGGATGCCACAGCGCAAGCTATGGCATCCCCCCGTTCTTATGCGGTTATCTGCGGCGTAGATCGATTCTTCCCCGTCTACGCCGCGGCGCCCGCATACTCCATCACCGGCTCGGACTGCTCCACGGCGGGAGCCAGCAGAACGTAGCGCGTGTTCATCGTCTCAAAACGGATCTGTCTCGCGTTGACCTCGCTGATGGAAACGACTCTGGACGTGCGCATTGTGTTGCCGTTGTGCCGGATGAAAGCACAGTTCCCAACGGTCAGCGGCGTCAGGAGAATGCCGCTGAGGGTCGTCTGCTTCTTGTCGCTCATGTCATTCGCTCCTCTCTCATGTAGCGGAGGGCGCTGCGGGGTATCGTTCCCCGTGCGCGCCATCCTCTGATTTCTTTTCGTCCGTCCTGTAAAGGCTCAGATAGGCTTGAAACAGCTCCTTGAGCAGCTTACGGACGCGGTATGCGCTCATTCCGCTTTTTGCGGCTATTTCCGCCACGGAATAGCCCTGCAGCCGGAGCGCCGCCATCTCACCTTGCCGCTCGCTGGATTGCGCGAGAAGGTCTCTGAGGATCAGGTTGTACTCCATCTCCTCATACGGGTCACCTTCTTCCGCTCCGCGCAGCTCCATGTAGCGTTCCTCGCTTTCACGTCGATGCGCTTCCGCGCTCAGATGTGACTTAACGCTCTTGTACATGTTTCTCCATGCGATAGTGGAAAAACCGTACTTTTTTAAGCGCGCATCTGAGAAATAGCGCAGCACCGCGCGAAGGAAGCCAAGCGCGGCAATGTCGTAATACTCGCTTGCGTCCCACTGCTCGTCCCGGAGAAAGGCATAGATCAGATTGTGATTCTCCGTCGCAAAACGGCGCTGTTCCTCCGTCAGAGCCGCCACGGCGGCGTCACGCTCCCGAAGATTGGGCGGCGGACGCTGTCGCGGCGTGTGGTTATCGGCGCTCATGTCACGCGGGCAGCTTCTCGTGGATCATGGGTACGCCACC
>JAFZQQ010000309.1 GCA_017620315.1 Oscillospiraceae bacterium
GCGCTCGCGCCGACGATACCGACCTCGACCGGCAGGGCGGTGCTTTTGGACTGCGGTGCGAACGCGGAGTGCACGGTCGAGTATCTGCTGCAGTTCGCGTATCTCGGAAGCTACTACGCCTCAAGAGTGCTCGGAGTCGATAAGCCGCGCGTCGGGCTTTTGAACATCGGCGCGGAGGAGGAGAAGGGCGACGCGCTGCGCCGTGAGACATTTTTAAAACTCACCGAGGCGGGCGAGCGCGGCGACATCAACTTCGTCGGCAATATTGAGGCGAAGGAGGCAATGCTCGGAGAGTGCGATGTGATCGTGGCGGACGGCTTTTCCGGCAACGTCATGCTCAAGACCATAGAAGGCGCGGGCAAGCTGATGAGCGGGATGCTGAAGAAAATGCTTCTCAAAAACGCGCTTACCAAGCTCTCGGCGCTGATGCTCAAGGATTCGCTGAGCGAGTTCAAAAAGACGCTCGACCCCAACGAGGTGGGGGGTACGGCGCTTCTCGGCATATCCAAACCGGTCATAAAGGCGCATGGCTCGTCGAACGACAAGGCCTTCTGCAACGCGATAAAACAGGCTGTCGAGGTTGCAAACAGCAGGATTGCCGAGGATATTGCGCACAATATCGACAAAATGCGTCTCGGCGGCGCTCGAAGCACGGAATAGAGCGGCTCCGGCGACCTTTCCGCCGGGACAGAATTTCTTCAAAATCCTCTTGACACTGAATATGGATTGTTGTACGATTCAATACGCAATATTTTGGCGCATCCTCCGTGGGTGCGGATAGGAGTTTCGGATATGAATGCGGAAGAAGTCTTTGGAAAGCTGCAGACGATGATCGCGGAGCATTTCGGGATCGACAAGGATGAAATAACCAGACAGAGCTCGCTCGTCGACGATCTTGGCGCCGACTCGGTCGACCTGATCGATTTTGTTATGGAAATGGAAGAACAGTTTGGGCTTGACGAGATACCCGATGAGGACTACAGCCAGCTCAAGACCGTCGGAGACTGCGTGGATTATCTGGTCAGAAAGGCCAACTGATTGTCGGCCCCCTGAGGGGGAGAATGCGGGAATGGGAGGAACCATGCAGGGACTGGAGGACGCACTGGGCTACAGTTTCAAAAAGCCGGAGCTGCTGCGCGAGGCGCTTCGCCACAGCTCTTACGCAAACGAGCACCGTGGCAGCGAGTCCGCGAGCAACGAGCGGCTTGAATTCCTTGGTGACAGCGTCCTCGGCTTCGTCACCGCCGAATTCCTCTTTCAAAGCCGACCGGACTCGCCGGAGGGCGATCTGACGCGCACGCGCGCGCGTCTTGTCTGCGAGGAGAGCCTGCACGAGGTGGCGCGGCGCTTAGAGCTTGGAAGATACATCCGTCTCGGCCACGGAGAGGAATCCGGAGGCGGCAGAACGCGCGCGTCGATCCTTGCCGACGCGACCGAAGCGGTCATCGCGGCGGTTTATCTCGACGGCGGCATCAAGGCGGCGAGCGATTTGATCCACCGCGTGCTGCTCGACGACGCGACCGAGGTCCACGCCGCGGAGAAACGCCGCGACAACAAGACCGCGCTTCAGGAGCTTGTCCAGCGTAAGCCGGGGCGGGTGCTGGCCTATTCGCTTGAGGGCGAGAGCGGCCCCGATCACGACAAAACCTTTGTGGTGGCCGTTTCCCTCGACGGAGAGGTCATCGGCACCGGCGAGGGACACAGCAAAAAGGAAGCGGAGCAGATGGCGGCGCGCGACGCGCTGACGCATATGACTTAAAGCAGGGAGATGTGGAAAAGCCCTTTTCGCATCCCCTGTTTTTGACGTTTCGGGACGCCTTTTAAAAAAATCGAAAAATCAGAGAAAAAAAGCTTGACCTTTCACACACCTTTGTGCTATAGTAGCTCTTACCTGTGAAAGAGGGCTTTCTTTTTGTGCGCATTTTTGCTTCTCACGCACAAGGGAGAGCGCAACTCTTAAACTCAAACAGGGAGGCAGTCAAATAAGGAGGTGCCGCATATGCGCGTGAAGGTCACTCTGAGATGCAACGAGTGCAAGCAGAGAAACTACAACTCGATCAAGAACAAGAAGAACACACCGGACAAGCTGGAGCTTAACAAGTATTGTCCCTTCTGCAGAAAGCACACCGTTCACAGCGAAACGAAGTAAGCGAAAGGTTGTAGATCAAAATGGCAGAAGAAAAGAAGGAAAAGAAGGATCACGGCAAATGGTTCCGTGAAATGAGAAGCGAACTGAAGAAGGTCGTTTGGCCTACGCCGAAAAAGACGATCAAGGACACCGGCACCGTGCTGCTGTTCTCACTCATCGTCGGCGCGTGCATCTGGATCTTCGACTACGCCGCCGTTTCGGCAGTGCGTCTGCTGATCGGCCTGGCGGGCTGAGAGAGGCTTTTGTCATGGCTGAAGGAGCAAAGTGGTATGTCGCGCATACCTACTCCGGTTATGAGAACGCCGTCAAAACCGCGATAGAGAAGTTTGTCGCAAACCGTCATCTGGAGGACATGATCCTCGACATCCGCATCCCTATGGAAACGGTGACCGAGATCACGGAGTCCGGTGAATCAAAGCAGGTCGAGCGCAAGGTCTTTCCCGGCTATGTGCTCGTAAAGATGATCATGACGGACGATACATGGCATCTTATCCGCAACATCCGCGGCGTGACAGGCTTTGTCGGCACCGCCAACACCGCCATCCCCCTTACGGAGGAGGAAGTGCTGAACCTCGGTATGGAAAAGCACGAGGTCGTCGTGCTCTACAACGTCGGCGATCAGGTCAAGATAACCGACGGCCCGTTCGCAACGTTCATCGGAACGGTCGACGAGATCGACGCCGAGAAAAACAAGGTCCGCGTGATACTATCCATGTTCGGACGCGAGACGCCTGTCGAGCTGGAGCTGGATCAGGTCGAGGTCGTGGACCGCTGAATCCCCGCGCAAGGATGCGCAAGGCGCGAATCAAATTCGCAGATATCGCCAAAAGCGATGAGCCGCGAAAGCGGCAAGTGGGAGAGACGCCAAAAGCCGCATCTCGCTCGTTACCACATTAATAGAAGGAGGTGCCTCTTATGGCACAGAAAGTAGTCGCATACGTCAAGCTGCAGATCCCTGCAGGCAAAGCAACTCCCGCCCCCCCCGTCGGTCCGGCGCTCGGCCAGCACCAGATCAACATCGCGGCGTTCACGAAGGAATTCAACGAGCGCACGAAGAATGACATGGGCCTTATCATCCCTGTCGTCATCACCGTGTATGCCGACCGTTCCTTCAGCTTCATCCCCAAGACGCCCCCCGCTGCCGTCCTCATCAAGAAGGAATGCAACATCGAGAAGGCCTCCGGCGTGCCCAACAAGGAGAAGGTCGCCAAGATCTCCAAGGCTTCCATCCAGAAGATCGCCGAGATGAAGATGCGCGATCTCAACGCCGGCAGCCTCGAGGCGGCCATGAGCATGATCGCGGGCACCGCGCGCTCCATGGGCGTTACGGTCGAAGAGTAAGGGGGGCAGCAAGAATGTTTAGAGGTAAGAAGTACCAGGACGCTGCGAAGCTGATCGAAAAGAATACGCAGTATGAGCCCGCCGAGGGCTTCGGTCTGATCTGCAAGACCGCCTCCGCCAAGTTCGATGAGACCGTCGAGCTGCACGTCAAGCTCGGCGTCGACTCCCGCCATGCCGACCAGCAGGTCCGCGGCGCGATCGTTCTGCCGAACGGCACGGGCAAGACCGCCCGCGTGCTCGTCTTCGCCAAGGGCGACAAGGCGGCCGCCGCGAAGGAAGCCGGCGCGGACTACGTCGGCGAGATGGATCTCGTGGAGAAGATCCAGAAGGAGAA